>NCBR01000201.1 GCA_002279285.1 Acidobacteria bacterium 37-71-11 | reverse complement strand
CTCCCCGTCTCGACCTGGCACAGCGGCGACGTCTTCGCCCGCGCCTGGGTGCGCTGGCTCGAGGTGCAGCGCTCGGCCGCGTTCATCCGCGAACAGCTCGCGGCCCTGCCGCCGGGCGCCTGCCGCGCGGGGGTCGGCGCCCTGGCGCCGGACTCGATGACGGTCAGCTTCGTGGAGGGGTGGCGCGGCGAGGTGTGCCACGTCGCGATGACCGATGCCCGGGGCGGCTTCGCCCGTTACAAGGTGGTCGATCCCTCGTTCCACAACTGGACCGGGCTGGCGCTGGCGTTGCAGGGCGGACAGATCTCCGACTTCCCCCTGTGCAACAAGAGCTTCAACCTCTCGTACTGCGGCCACGACCTGTAGGAGGAGCGATGTTGAAGATCCTGCTCGCCCGCCTCCGCCAGGGTCATCGCACGGCGCCCTTCCCGGCTCCTCCCTCGCTCTCCGACCGCTTTCGCGGGCTGCCCGGCATCGCGCCTGGGCGCTGCCCCGAGGGGTGCCGCGCCTGCGCCGGCGCCTGTCCCACCGGTGCGGTGGCCATGGAGGGAACCTCCGTCCGCATCGACCTCGGCCGCTGCCTGTTCTGCGCCGAGTGCCAGGATGCGTGCCCGGCGGGTGCGATTGCCTTCACCCGCGAGTACCGCATGGCCACCCGCGCCCGCGAGGACCTCCTCGTCGGGATGGACTCCCTACGTCCCGCCGCGGCGCTGGACGCCCGCGCCCGCGCCCTGTTCGGACGCTCGTTGCGGCTGCGCCAGGTGAGCGCCGGCGGCTGCAACGGCTGCGAGGCCGATGTCGCCGTCCTGCAGACCGTCGTTTACGACCTGCAGCGGTTCGGGATCCAGTTCGTCGCCTCGCCCCGGCACGCCGATGGGCTGCTCGTCACCGGCCCGGTGACCGCGAACATGCGGCGCGCACTGCTCGCGACGTACGAGGCCGTGCCTGCGCCCAAGCTCGTCGTCGTCTCCGGCGCGTGCGCAATTTCGGGCGGGCCGTTCGCCGGTCACCCCGAGGTCGAGGGCAGCGCGGGCGGCCTGCTGCCGGTGGACCTGTTCGTCCCGGGATGCCCGCCCCACCCGGCGACGCTGCTCGACGGCCTCCTGCGCTTGCTCGGTCGCATCGGGGACGCTGTCATCACCACCGACGCTTCCGGGCGAGTCAACCTCATGAACCCGGTTGCCGAGACCCTGACAGGCTGGCGGGAGGCCGACGCCGCCGGCAAACCCCTGCCCGAGGTGTTCCGCATCGTCAACGAGCGGACGCGGGCGACGGTCGAGAACCCGGTGGAGCGGGTCCTCCGGGAAGGCGTCGTGGCGGGCCTGGCGAAACATACGTTGCTGATCGCCCGCGACGGCACCGAGCGGCCGATCGCCGACAGCGGCGCGCCGATCCGCGGCGACGGCGGCGGCATCATCGGCGTCGTCCTCGTCTTCCGCGACCAGACCAAGGAACGGGCGGCCGAGGGCACGCTCAAGGAGCGGGAGTTCTGGCTCTCCGAGTCGCAGCGGGTCGCTCGCCTCGGCTCGTACGTCCTCGACTTCGTCACAGGCGCGTGGACGAGCTCCCCGATGCTCGACGAGATCTTCGGCATCGACGCCGGCTACGCGCGGAACGTCGAGGGGTGGGGTGCGGTCGTTCACCCTGAGGAGCGCTCCGAGCTGCTTGACTACCTGGCACACCTCATGGCCACCCGCGGCCGGTTCGACAAGGAATACAGGATCGCCCGCATCAGCGACGGCGCCGAGCGATGGGTCGCCGGCTTCGGCGAGTTGACCTTCGACCCGAGCGGCCGGCCGCTGAGGATGATCGGCACGATCCAGGACATCACCGAGCGCAAGACCGCCCAGCAGCGGCTCGACGCCAGCGAGAGGCGCTACCGCGAACTCTTCCTCGCCCACCCGATGCCGATGTGGGTCTACGATCTCGAGACCATGCGTTTCCTGGCCGTCAACGACGCGGCCGTGGAGAAGTACGGTTGGTCGCACGAGGAGTTCCTCGCCTTGACGCTGCACGACATCCGCCCGCCCGAAGATGGGACACGTCTGGATGCGAGCGTCGCGGGCTCCCGAGCCCAAGCGGGGTTCGAGGCGTCCAAGGGGTGGCGTCACCACACCCGAGCCGGGTGCGTCTTCGAGGTGGAGATCACCTCGCACGATCTTGCCTTCGAGGGACGCTCCGCCCGCGTGGTGGTCGCGCACGACGTCAGCGAACGAAGAGTCCTCGAAGAGCAGCTACGGCACGCGCAGAAGATGGAGGCCGTCGGCACGCTGGCGGGCGGCGTGGCGCACGACTTCAACAACCTGCTGCAGGCGATGCTCTCGGTGGCGCAGGCGGCGCGCCTGCGCACCCGCGAGCCCGAGGTGTCGCGAGCGCTCGCCGAGCTCGAGTCCCACGTCCGCAACGCCGCGACGCTGACCCGGCAGCTGCTGCTCTTCTCCCGGCAGGAGACGGCGCGGCGCGAGGTCGTCGACCTGGCGGCCGTGGTTGGCGAAGGAACGGCGATGCTGCGCCGGCTGTTGCCCGAGACGATCACCCTGACGGTCGAGAACGCCGCAGTGCCGCTCCTGGCCGAAGCCGACCCGGGGCAAGTGAGTCAGGTCCTCACCAACCTCGTGGTGAACGCGCGCGACGCCATGCCCGCGGGCGGCCGCCTCTCGGTGCGCACCGGTCGTGCCGGCGGCGACGTGTTCCTCGACGTGGAGGACACCGGCAGCGGGATGACTCCGGAGGTCCGGGAACGGATCTTCGACCCGTTCTTCACCACCAAGGCGCGCGGCCACGGCACCGGGCTGGGCCTCGCGGTCGTCCACGGCATCGTCGAGAGCCACCAAGGCCGCGTCGAGGTCGCGAGCGAGCCCGGCTGCGGCTCGCGCTTCCGCGTGCTGCTGCCGGCCGTCGAGGCGGCCGCAGGCGCCGGCGGCGCCGTGGGCGCGGCGGCGGACACGCTGCCCACCGGCAACGGCGAGCGCATCCTGCTCGTCGAGGACGAGGACGGCGCCCGGGCCGGGCTCGCCGAGCTGCTCGGGCTGCTACGCTACGCCGTGACCGCGGTGCGGAGCGGCGAGGATGCCGGCGCCCTCCCCGCCGAACCCGCGTTCGACCTGCTGCTGACCGATTTCATGCTGCCCGGCGCCTCGGGGCTGATGGTCGCGGGCGAACTCGCCGCCCGCTGGCCGCGGCTCAAGGTGGTGGTGATGTCGGGGTACGCCGCCGATGCCGTGTCGCGCGGGGAGTTGGCCAGCGGCAGCATCCACTTCCTGCAGAAGCCGTTCGACATGACGACGCTGGCCCGCGAGCTGCGCGCGGCGCTGACCGAACTCTAGCCGCCTGCGATGGCCCGCTGATACACGAAGGGCCGGCCAACCGGCCGGCCCCTCGCATCGCTAGGCCCAACGCTACTTCTTGAGCAGCCCGCGGGTCTCGAGCATCGGCTCAATCTTCGGGTCGCGGCCGCGGAAGTCGCGGTACATCTTCGCGAGGTCCTCCGTGTTGCCGCGCGACAGGATCATGGCGCGGAAGCGGTCGCCGTTGGCGCGGGTCAGGCCGCCGTTCTCCCCGAACCAGGCGAACGCGTCGTCGTCGAGCATCTCCGCCCAGAGGTAGGCGTAGTACCCGGCGGCGTAACCGTTGCTCCAGATGTGCAGGAAATAGCTGGAGCGGTAGCGCGGCGGCACCTGCGACAGGTCCACGCCGGTCACCTTGAGCGCCTCGGCCTCGAACGGATCCACCGCCTGAGCCGGCGCGGCGGCGGAGAGCGTGTGCCACTGCATGTCGAGCTCGGACGCCGCCAGGATCTCGGTCAGGTCGTACCCCTGGTTGAACGTGGCGGCCTTCCTGATCTTGTCCGCCAGCTCCTGCGGCATCGGTTTGCCGGTCGCGCCGTTGATCGCGTAGTGCGCCAGCACCTTCGGGTCGAGCGCCCAGTGCTCGTTGATCTGCGACGGGAACTCCACGAAGTCGCGCGCCACGTTGGTGCCCGACAGGCTCGGGTACTCCTGGTTGGCGAACATGCCGTGCAAACCGTGCCCGAACTCGTGGAACATCGTGGTCACGTCGTCCCAGGAGAGCAGCGCGGGCTGGCCCGGCGCGGGCTTGGTGAAGTTCGCGACGTTGTACACCACCGGCTTGGTGCCGAAGAGCTTGGACTGCCCGACAAAGTTGTCCATCCAAGCGCCGCCCGACTTGTTGTCGCGCTTGAAGTAGTCGCAGTAGAAGAGCGCCAGCGGCGAGCCGTCCCGGTCGAACACCTCGAAGACCCGCACGTCGGGGTTGTACACGGGGATGTCGTGGCGTTCCTTGAACGTCAACCCGTAAAGCTCGTGCGCGGCGTAGAACACGCCGTCTTCGAGCACGCGGTTGAGCTCGAAGTACGGCTTGAGCTGCGCCTCATCGAGATCGTACTTCGCCTTGCGCACCTGGTCGGCGTAGAACTCCCAGTCCCAGGGCTCGAGCGTGAAGCCGCCGTGCTGCTGGTCGATGAGGGCCTGGATCTCGGCAGCCTCCCGGCGTGCGTTTGCGATCGCCGGCGGAACGAGCTTCCCGAGGAAACTCTCCACCGTGGCCGGGGTCTTGGCCATCTGGTCCTCGAGCCTCCACGCCGCGTAGCTCGGGAAGCCGAGGAGCTTCGCCTTCTCGGCGCGCAGCATTGCCAGCTCGGAGATCGTGGCCCGAGTGTCGTTGGCGTCGCCGTGCTCGGCGCGCAGCCACGACGCCCGGAACAGCTTCTCGCGCGTGGCCCGGTCGGTCAGCGATGACAGGGCCGGCTGCTGCGTCGTATTCTGCAGCGGGATCAGCCACTTGCCCTCGAAGCCCCGGGCCTTCGCGGCCTGCGCCGCCGCGTCGAGCTCGCCCGGCCCGAACCCGGCGAGCTCGGCCTTGTCGCTCACGACCAGCGCCCCCGCCTTGGCCGCCGCGAGCAGCTGGTTGACGAACTTCGCGCTGAGCGCCGCGTCGCGCTCGTTGAGCTGCTTGAGCGTCGCTTGGTCGGCGTCGGAGAGCCTCGCGCCGGCGTGCACGAACTGCTGGTGGTAGTACTCGACCAGGCGCAGCGACTCCGGGTCGAGCTTGAGCGTGGAGCGCTCCTCGTAAATCGCCTCGACGCGCTTGAACAGCTTGGGGTTCAGAAAGATCGTGTCGTGCAGCGCCGCGAGCTTCGGCGCCATCTCCTCCTGCAGCTTCTGCAACGCGGGATCGGTGTTGGCCGACGAAAGGCCGTTGAACACCATGTTCACCCGCGTCAGCAGCTGTCCGCTCCTCTCCAGGGCGACGAGCGTGTTCTCGAAGCTGGCCCGTGCCGGGTTGTCGGCGATCTTCTCCACCTCCAGCCGCTGCAGCTTGATGCCTTCGTCGAGCGCAGGCTTGAAGTCGTCGTCCCGGATCTTGTCGAACGGCGGCGCCTGGAACGGCAGGGGGCTTGCGGTGAAGAAGGGGTTGGTCCGCGCGGCGGCTTTGGCGCCGGCGACGGGCGTGTTCTCGCCGGCGGACGCGGACGTGGCGAAGATGCCCACGAGCGCGGCCGCGCCGACGATGCTGAGGGTGAGGGTTCGGAGCATCACTGGAGTCCTCCCGTCGTGATCTCGTGCACACCGGCAGGGCCGAGTCGGTCCCCGTCAGTCGCGCCGTCACGGTACTCGGAGCGCTGCCGCAGGGTCAAGCGCTGACGTCGTGCGGGGCGTCGGCGAGCGTGAACTCCCAGGCACACGCCCCGTCCGCCCCGGGGTCTGGCGGGCACGCAAGGCAACGCACCCGGATGCGCGGGTCCACGGTCCGGGCAAACCCGCCGAACTCGATCTCGCCCACGCTCTTGCACGGGAAGTCGGGCAGCCCCTTGCGCCGCCGCGTCTGCTGGACGCGGCACGCGTCGGTCACGAACCGCAGCACCGTGCCGCCCTCGGCCCACTCGGTCCGGTAGGGGTTGATGAGGGCGTACATCCGCAAGCCCAGGACCCGTTCGAGGGCGGCGAGGCCGCCGCCGGAAGCGATGCCGAGGAGGTCCAGTGCGCGCTTCGCCTCGACCGGCGCGAAACGCGCCCAGGCGGCGGCGTCCAGCTCGATCGCCGCGGCCATGCCGAACCGTTCCTCCGCCGCCA
>NCBR01000033.1 GCA_002279285.1 Acidobacteria bacterium 37-71-11 | reverse complement strand
GTGGCCGTGCCGCAGATGGGCGAGGACAGCGAGCAATATGCCTTGCGCGTGCCGCGCTCCATGCTCACGCGCATCATCCAGCCCAGGCTCAGCGAAGCTCTGGGACAGCCGATATTGATCGACAACAGGGGCGGCGCCGCCGGTATCATTGGCACGGCAATTGCCGCCCAAGCCGAGCCCGACGGCTATACCATCCTGGCGGTGCCCGCCAGCCACAGCGTCAACGCCACGCTTTACGCCAGCAAGGAAGGCGTGAAGCGGTTGGCCGACATGTATCGCGAGGATTGGAAAACCCGGGAGGTCGGTGACGGTGACGCGCCAACGCCGCCCCTCGGCGTAGCGGCTGTACATGCGCAGCAGTTCGGCCGCGAACAGCGCCGCCTCCTCGCCGCCGGTGCCGGCGCGGACCTCGAGGACCACGTTCCGCGTGTCGTTGGGGTCGGGAGGAAGCAGCAGGAGCTTGAGCGCCCGCTCGCGCTCGGCGAGCTCGGATGCGAGGCGGCGGAGTTCCTCCTCGGCCATCCCCTTCATCTCGGGATCGCTGTCGCCGGCGAGCATCTCCCGCGCGCCGCGCTCCTCATCGACGAGCTTCTTGTACGCCTGGTAGGCTTCGACGACCGGCTCGATCTCGGCGAGTTTCTTGCTGACCTCGAGCAGGCGCTTGCGGTCGCCGAGGACCTCGGGGTTCGCCTGCTCGTCGCGCAGCTCCTGCCAGCGGCGGGTCACCTCTTCGAGGCGCTGCATCATCCCGTTCACGTCGCAAGCCTACCTTTCGCAACCAGTTCCGGCAAGCCGCGCCGCCTGGCCCAAAACAACGCCAGCCGGGGGACGTGCCCCCGGCCGGCAGCAGTCACGCGCCTCGGATGGCGTCTTACGCCTTTTCGGTCTTGGTTTCGATCTTGTCGTAGCGGCGGTGGAAGCGCTCCACCATGCCGGCAGAGTCGATGAGCTTCTGCTTGCCGGTGAACAGGGGGTGGCAGGCCGAGCAGATCTCGAGCCGGATGTCCTTCTTGGTCGAGCGCGTCTTGAAGACGTTGCCGCACGCGCACCGCACCTCGACTTCCTGGTACGCCGGGTGAATTCCTTCTTTCATCGATGCCTCCACGTCCCGGTACAGCTGGGCGCAGGATGATACACCAGTGCGGCCGGCAGGCACAAGTGCGGTGGCGAGAGCGACCCGGCGGCGGGCGGCGGGTGTGGCACCATAGCTGCGGTGGGACCCTCGGTTGACGTGCGGCTGCTCGATCTCCTGGGCGGTTCGAAGCTGTTCCAGGGGGCCGACCGCGCGGTGCTCGCGGAGGCGATCGCGTGCGCCCGGGAGCAGCGCGCGAAGGCGGAGGATGCCGTGTTCCGCGAGGGCGAGCCCGCCGAGTGGCTTTGCCTTGTCGTGACGGGCCGGCTCAAGCTGACGCAGGTCGGGTCCGACGGGGCCGAGGTCATCCTGCGCTTCGTCGGCCCCGGCGAGGCGACGGCCGCCCTGGCCGTGTTCGACGGCGCGGTATACCCGGCGACCGCCTGGGCCGAGGGTGGCACCCGCATGCTGGCGTGGTCCCGCGAGGCGATGCAGGCGCTGCTGCGCACGCATCCTGTTCTGGCGCTCAACGCGCTCCAGTTGGTGTCCGAGCGGTTGCGCGAGGTCCAGGAGCGTTTTCGGGAGCTTGCCACCGAGAGAGTTGCCCAACGGATCGCCCGGGCGCTCCTGCGCCTGGTCCGACAGACCGGGAGGAAGGTCGAGGGCGGCGTCCTGATCGACATGCCCCTCTCGCGCCACGACCTCGCCGCGATGACGGGCACGACGTTGTTCACCGTGAGCCGCGTCCTCTCGGAGTGGGAGTCGCAGGGGATCATCGAGAGCGGCCGCGAGCGGGTCGTGATCAAGCGCCCGCACGGCCTCGTCGCCCTTGCCGAGGACCTCCCCCCGTCGCGCCGCGGCGCCGAGCGCCCGTAAGCCCCTGGTACCAGTTGGCCATCCGTCGTAGAGGCATGGCTCACCCTGGGCCATGAAAGTGGCTGTCATCCTGAGCCGGAGCGGAGCGGAGGCGAAGGATCCCATGGCCATCGCACGGTATCCATGGGATCCTTCGGTCGGCTACGCCGCCCTCAGGATGAACCTGGTATGTGAAGTCAAGCAGCACGGGCGACTCCAAGCGGGGATTGGGCGCTGGTGCTCGCGTTGCGCATGACGGTGTAGGTCTCGCGCAGCACGTCTCGCGCAGCACGTAGGTTTTCAGCGCGCGCAGGATCGCGCGCTCGGTTTTGCCCTCCGCGCGCTTGCGCTCACGAAATGCCTGCGTCCGTTCGTCCAGGCGCAGCCGCGTCCGCACGATCATGTGGGCGGCCCAGTTGAGGCGACGATTGCCGCCCGGATTGACGCGCTCCACGTAGTGCGCTCCCGACGCCCAGCGCATCGGCGCCGCGCCACCGTACGCGGCCAGCCGACTGCGATCCGCAAACCGCGTGATCGCACCCACCTCGGCGAGGATCGTCCCGGCGACGATCGGTCCGATCCCCTGGCGCTCGAGCAGCTCCGGCGCCAGCGTCTGCGTGACCACCTCCAACTCCTTGCGAAGTGCCTGCACCGACTTCTGCACACCAGCGATGGCATCATCCGCAGCCGCTTCAGTTCGGTCGAGACGCGGTCGTAGGCCCGCGACACCGCCTTGATGTGGGCCTCGTGCTCCCCGGGCCGGTACCGAGGCAGCCCGGGATTGGCCTGGAGGGCCCGCGCGGCATTCATCGCATCGATGACGTCGTCCTTCTTCCGCCCCCGCCGGCTCCGGTATTCGCTCGTCATCGACGGCGGGATCGAGTACACCTCCTCGCCCGCCGCCAGCAGCTCCTCCACGACCGAACGCACGAAACGGTTGCCTGCCCCCTCCACCGCCCACCGCCGCCGCGCAAACTGCTCCCCCCACCGCAGCAGCTCTCGCCCCGCGTCCTCGCCATTGGCCACTCGCTTGCTTCCCCGCTCCCCGCCGAGCGCGTCCAGCGCGGTCGCCGTGTGCGATCCCGGATGCGGGTCCACCCCGATGGTCACAACCCCCTGCACTGCCTCTATACTCGTCATGGCATCACCTCCGATGTGATGCTGGGGTGGCGGGGCGCACGTCCGAAGGCATCGAGCTCGGGCCCATCCCGAGCAGCCTGGTATCTAGCGACTCCGCTGCCCCCTTGCCCGCACGGGGGGACAGCACGGGGGGACACTTCATCCTCAAGCCCAACCTCGGCAGACAGTGGGTGAGCCACTCCCCGTGCGTAGCCACAATCATACGGGCGAACATACGGACAGGGGTTCGGGGACTTTCTCGGCAATGACGCCGATTCCTCTACGAAGGACGGTGAATTGGTATGACACCGGGCATTCGTTCCTGCACGGACCACGGGCCACGTCTCTTCCAGCCCCTGCCTCTTTGCGCTGGCGCAACGACGGGCCGCGAGCGTTCCCCTACCGTTGTCCGCGGAGGAAAGAAATGCCCGATGCTCCAAGCCCGATGCTGACCGTGGAGGAGGCGCTGCGGCGCTGGCCGCAACTCGCGGGCGTCTTCCTGCGCCGGCAGCTTGCGTGCCCTGGCTGCGCGATGGCGCCGTTCGACACGCTGCGCGACGTCGCGCAGTCGTACGGAATCGGCCTTGTCGCGCTGCTCGACGATGTCGAACGTGCCGCTGACACCAGTCGGCGGCCTTGAGAGGAGATGGAGATGTCACCAACCGAAACGCTGAAGCACGAGCACAAGGTGGTTCTCATGGTTCTGGAGGGAGCCGAACGCGAGGCCAAAGCGATCACGGCCGGAACCGCGGTCCACGCGGACAAGGTCGAGCAGATGGTGGACTTCTTCAAGAACTTCGTCGACCGCTGCCATCACGCCAAGGAGGAGAAGCACCTGTTCCCGGCGCTCGCGGCGAAGGGGTTCCCGCCCGAGTCGGGCCCCGTCGCGGTGATGCTCCACGAGCACGAGCAGGGGCGCGCCGCGGTGCGGGCGATCGCCGCCGCACTACCGGGGGCGCGCGCCGGTGACCGGAAGGCGGCGCTGGAACTTTCGGACGCCTTGCTCGGCTACGCGGAGCTGCTGCGCGCGCACATCTTCAAGGAGGACAACGTCCTCTTCCCGATGGCGGACCAGGTGCTGCCGGCCCAGGAGCAGGCGCGACTCGCCGGGGCGTTCGACGAGGTCGAGCGGGAGGAGATCGGCCCCGGGGTCCACGAGCGCTACCACCGGCTGGCGCACGAGCTCGCCGGAGTGTGAGTCCGGCGGCGCCGGCGCCGCGAGGCTCAGGGTGTGACTGAGGTCGCACGGGGCTTGAGGGCCGCCAACGTACAATGCGTGCCGATGATCCTTGCGATCGCCCTGATGGCTGCCGCGGCGGCGACAGCGGGTCCCGGCGAGGTTCCCCCCGGGACTCCGATCGTGGCGATCACGGTCATCCGCGCGGACATCTTCGACACCTCGGAGCCGGGGACGTCGGCGTGGCCGTACCGCTGGGCGGACCACCTGCACGTGCTCACGCGCGAGCGGTTCATCCGCTCGCTGTTGCTGTTCAAGGTCGGCGACCCGCTCGACCCGGCCCTCCTGGCGGAGACCGAGAGGCTGCTGCGCAGCACCGGTTTCCTGAGCCCGGTGACGATCACCGCCCGGCCCGCTCCGGGCGGGGCCGAGGTGGTCGTGCGGACGCACGACCAGTGGACGACCGAGGTGGGGCTCTCCTTCGGGGCGTTCGGCAAGCGCAAACACGCGGGCGGGAGCCTCACCGAGGAGAACTTCCTGGGTTGGGGCAAGGAGCTCGACGTCGAGTACGACTCGACCTCGGAGCGGACGACGACGACGTTCGAGTACAAGGACAGCCTCCTGCTCGGCAGCCGCTGGCAGCTCAAGCTCTTGCACAAGAACGCCTCCGACGGCAAGAGCGACGGGTTCCACCTCGAGTACCCGTTCTTCGCGCTGGCGACGCCGCGCTCCGCGGCGGTGGACTGGCAGAGCGTGGCCCTGACCGAGTACCTGTACGCGGATGGCAACAAAGCCGTCTCCGGCTCCGCCCGAACCCGGTCGTTCCTGCTCTGGGGCGGGCTGCGGCTTTCCGGCGACGCCGTCACGACCAACCGGCTGACCCTCGGCGTCTTCTACGACAGGGCCGAGTTCTCGCAGTGGCAGTGGTCCGACGGGCGTCCGTACCCGACGCCGGCCGGCCACGACATGCGCGGTGTTCAGGTCGGTTGGGACCACGAGGCGGACCACTGGGAGGTCGTCCGCGGGTTTCGCGCGTGGCAGCGCCAGGAGGACGTGGCGCTCGGCCCCAACTGGACCGTGTCGGCCGGGTTCTCGTTGCCGGTGTTCGGCGGCGACCGCACTCGCATCAAGCTGGACGGCGTGTTCAACGTGGGGATGCTGCGGGGGAAGCAGTACTCGTGGCTCAACCTCGCGGCCTCCGGGAGGGTGGAGAACGGGGGGGTCGGCAACGCCGTGACCCACGTGGATTTCGGAACGGCGCGCACCGGCCCGATCGGCTGGCGCGGTCGCCTCGCGCTCGATCTCGGCCACAACCTGGACGGCGACCGTCAGTTGACACTGGGGGCCGACGCCGGCTTGCGTGGCTGGAACCCGGACACCTTCGACGGTACCTCGCGGGTGGTCACCAACCTGGAGTGGAGGCACGTGCTCACCGGGGAGGTGCTGCACCTCGGCATCATCGGCGGCGTCGTGTTCGCGGATGCGGGCAAGACCTGGAACCCGCGCGTCGGTCCCTCCACCGACGGGGTGCGCAAGGACGCCGGCGTCGGCTTGCTCATCGAGTCCACGCGCGCCTCGCTGGTGCGCGTGATCAGGATCGAGGTGGCGTTCCCGGACCGGGGCGGAAAGCCGCTCTACCTGGTGTCCGGGGATTCGCTGTTCTGAGTGACGCCACGAGTTCAGGCGCGCGACAGGTATTCGCCGGTGCGGGTGTCCACGACGATCTTGATGCCGGTACCGATGAACTGCGGCACGTTGACCGTGATCCCGGTCTCGAGCTTGGCGGGCTTGGCGCCGCCGGCGGCGGTCGCGCCCTTGAGCGGCGGGTCGGTTTCCACCACCTCGAGGATCACGGTGTTGGGCAACTCGAGCCCGACCGGCTGGCTCTCATAGAAGTCCACGGTGATCACCGTCTCCGGCAGCAGGAAGCCGATCGATTCGCCGAGCACCTCGTCGGCGAGCGAGAGCTGCTCGTACGTCTCCATGTTCATGAAGTGGTGCCCCGAGGGGTCGGAGTAGAGGTACTGCATGTCGTGCGTATCCAGGCTCGCCTTCTCGACCCGGTCCTCGGACCGAAACCTATGCTCGATCTGGTTCCCGGTCTTGACGTTGCGCAGCTTGCACTGGACCATGCCGCGCCAGTTCCCAGGCGTCACGTGAACCACCTGGAGAACCCGGTGGAGCTGGCCGTTGTAGACCACGATGTTGCCGGCCCGAAGTTCCGTCGCAACCAACTGCATGGAAAAACCTCCGTCCCCGGCTGGCCCGGGGCGAGAAAGTATAACACCGAGGCGCGCCGGCGCCCGGGTGCGGGCGGATTCTCGCCTGGCGCGGCGGACCACGTTCCCTTGTCGCTGAGACGAAATCCGGGTATCGTCGGACGCGGAGGAACGAGATGGATCTGAGACTGCGGGGCAAGCGCGCCCTGGTGACCGGGTCCTCGCGCGGCATCGGCCGGGCGATCGCGCTCTCGCTCGCCGACTTCAAGGTCGACGTGGCGATCAATTTCTTTCGCCACCGGGGACCCGCGGAAGAGGTGGTGAAGGAGATCGAGGCGCGCGGGGCCCGCGCGTTGCTGGTGCGCGGGAACGTCGCCGACGAGGATCACGTCCGGCGCATGTTTGCCGAGATCCGCGAGGCGTGGGGGGGGCTGGAGATCCTGGTCTCGAACGCCGCCTCGGGCGTGCTCAAGCCGGTCTCCGAGCTGACGCTGCACCACTTCCACTGGACGATGGACATCAACGCCGCAGCGCTGCTGCCGCTGGTGCAGCAGCTCATGACGATGCCGTCGGCCGGGACCAAGAGCGTCGTCGCGGTGTCGTCGCTGGGCGCCATCCGGGCGATCCCCAACTACACCGCGGTGGGGGCCTCGAAGGCGGCGCTCGAGTCGATGGTGCGCCACCTGGCGGCCGAGCTCGCCCCCGAGGGCGTGCGTGTCAACGCGGTCTCCGCCGGCACCGTGGACACCGACGCCCTCAAGCACTTTCCCAACCGCCAGCAGCTCCTCGACGAGTCGGCCCGGCGCACGCCGGCCGGGCGGCTGATCACCCCGCAGGACATCGCGAACACCGTCGTCTTCCTGTGCACCGAGTACGCCTCGATGATTCACGGGCAGACGGTGGTCGTGGACGGCGGCTACTCGATCGTGGCATGACGATCCCACTCGTGATCGGCCACCGCGGCTTCGCGGCCCGCTTCCCGGACAACTCGCTCGCGGGCGTCCGGGCCGCGTTCGCGGCCGGAGCCGACGGCGTCGAGGTGGACGTCCGGCCGTGCGCCGACGGCGCGTGGGTGTGCCACCACGACATGGTGCGCAACGGCCGGAAGGTGGCGCTCTGGTCGCAGGCGGCGCTGCGGCGCGACGGTGTGCCGGCGCTCGCCGAGGTCGTGGACGCGGCTCCGGATGGCGGCTGGCTGTTCGTCGAGGTCAAGCCGCTCCCGGCGCGCGAATTCGCCGTCCGCCTCGGCGCGCTTGCCGGGCTGCTGGCCGCGCGCGCCGCCCGCACCCGGGTGATCTCCTCGTCGCTGCCGGTGCTCGCGGCCGTCGAGGACGCGCTTCCGCTGCTTCCTCGTTCCTGGGTGTTCGCCGACCTGCCCGAGTGGCTGCCCAACGGTCTCGACCTCGCCCCCAAGCACACGCTGGTCGAGGCGTTGCTCGGCAGCGGCCGCGAGCTGCACCCGTGGACCGTCAACCGGCCCGGGCGCATGCGTGGGCTGGCCGGCCTCGGCGTCGCCTCGATCACCACCAACGAACCCGCGCTCGCCGTCGGGGTGGTGCGTGGCTGAGGGCGCGCGCGTCGGCGTGCTCGTTCCCAACTTGTTTCTCCGCGTCGGCGTGGACGCCGCGGTGCAGGGAAGCGGCGGGCAGGTCGTCGGCCTGGCCGAGCCCGCCTCGGCGGCGGCCGCCGGGTGCGCCATCGTGATCGCCGACCTCGAAGCGCTCGGGTCGGACCCGGCGGCCGCGATCCGTGCCATCGTCGCGACGGGCGCGACGGTGCTGGCGTTCGGGCCGCACGTGCAGGGGGAGCGGCTGGCCGCGGCGCGCGCCGCCGGCGCGGTCGCGTTCCCGCGCTCGGTGTTCCTCCAGCGCTTGCCGGAACTGCTCGCCGCGGTGCTCGGTCCCGCCCGCGAAGGTTGAGCGGGGACGGATGCCGATGGCGGCCCGTGAAGCGCCACGGCTGCTGACAGGTTCGAGGGTTCCTTGGCTGCTGTTCGCCTGTGAGTTCGCCGGCACGGCGCTGCTGATCGCCGCCGGCGTCTCGCTGGTCATCTTGGACTTCGGCGCCGGGAGCCCGGTCGCCGCCGCTCTGCCGTCGGCAGCACTGCGGCGCGCGCTGACCGGTTTCGGCTTCGGCTGCGTCGGGGCCCTCATCGCGGTCTCCGTGCTCGGGAAAGTCAGCGGCGCCCACATCAACCCGGTCGTGACGCTGGCGTTCTGGCTCAAGGGCGCAATAGGAGGGAGGCACGCCTTGGGCTACATCGCCGCGCAGCTTGCGGGCGGCGTTGCGGGCGCACTCCCGTTGCTCGCGTGGGGACGCATCGGGAGGTCGGTCGAGTTCGGCGCCACCGTTCCCGGCGCCGGTTTCAGCACGGCAGCCGCGCTGATGGGCGAAATCGTCACCACCTTTGCGCTGGTGATGGGAGTGTTCACGTTCCTCGGGGCCCGGCGGCTGCGGCCGTTCACGCCGCTGCTCTTCCCGGCCCTGTACGCCGTGATGGTCTGGCTGGAAGGGCCAGTTTCCGGCACCAGCACGAACCCCGCCCGCAGCCTCGGCCCCGCGGTGGTCGCCGGCGTGTGGAGCGGTTGGTGGGTGTACCTGGCGGGACCGGTGGCCGGCGCGCTCGTCGCGGTCGCGGTCCACGGCGGTACGTGGCTGCGCCGCTTCGAGATCCGAGTCGCGAAGCTGTACCACTTCAACCACGACCCGCGCGGAGTGCTGCACCGCACGTGACGGCGCACAAACGCCGACCGTTTGGCCAGGCGCGGGAGTCCCGTATAATCTCGCAACGGGAGACAGTTCATGGACCTTGCGCGGCTCGTCGAGCAGTTGTTGGATCCTGCCTTCTATCCCGAACCCACGACCGCGGTCGAGGTCGTCCAGACCCACATCTCGTACATCTTCCTGACCGATCGCTACGCCTACAAGGTCAAGAAGCCGGTCGACTTCGGGTTCCTCGACTACACCACGCTCGAACGCCGCCGGACGATGTGCGAGCGCGAGGTCGAGCTCAACTCGCGCCTCTGCCCGAGCACGTACCTGGGCGTCGTCGAGCTGCGCGAGCACGATGGTGCGCTCGCCATCGACGGGCCGGGCGAAACCGTCGAAGTCGCGGTCAGGATGCTGCGCCTGCCTCACGACCGCATGCTGCGCCAGGTGCTCGCGCGCGGCGAGGGCAACGACGCGCTGTTCGAAGGCATCGCCACGATCGTCGCCGATTTCCACCGCCGGGCTGCGGCGCCGCCCGCGACCGCCGTCATGAAGGGGTTCGACGGGGTCAAGTTCAACTGCGACGAGAATTTCGTCCAGACGGAGAAGTACGTGGACGCGCTCGTGCCGCGCGCGACGTACGAATTCATCAAGAACTCGACCGGCCTCTTCTTCCAGCGCCGCGCCGCCCTGTTCGCGCGCAGGGTGAGCGGGGGCCACATCGTCGACGGCCACGGGGACCTGCACCTCGACTCGATCTGCGCCACCGACCCCGTCTGTATCTTCGACTGCATCGAGTTCAACGAGCGCTTCCGCATCCAGGACGTCGCCGAGGAAGTCGCGTTCCTGGCGATGGACCTCGAGTTCCACGGCTATGCGCCGTTTGCCCGGGTGTTCGTGAACGCGTACGTCGAGGCCTCCGCGGACGCCGAGCTCTTGCAGTTGCTCTCGTTCTACAAGATGTACCGGGCCTACGTGCGCGCCAAGGTCAACTCGTTTGCGGCCGACGACCCGAACATCCCGGAGCCGGCGCGGGTAGCCAGCCGCGCCACCGCGAAGCGCTACTACGAACTCGCGGCCCACTTCGCCGCCGCCTGTAACCCCCGCCGGCTGCTCGTCACCTGCGGCCTCACCGGCAGCGGCAAGAGCACGCTCGCGCGCAAGCTCGGCGAGACGTACGCCCTCCAGCTCGTCCGCTCCGACGTCGTGCGCAAGGAACTCATCGGCATTGCACCGCAGGAGAGGCGGTGGCTGCCGTTCGATCAGGGGGAGTACGCGCCCGAGATGACCGAGCGCACATACGCGGCGATGCTGGAACGCGCCGAGAAGCTGCTGATCGCCGGCCACTCCGTCGTGCTGGACGGGTGTTTCATCAAGCGCGCCCAGCGCAAAGGGGCGGTCGAGCTCGCGCGGCGGCTCGGCGTGCCGCTGCTCCTGCTCGAGTGCCGGACGTCGGAGGACGTCATCCGCGAGCGCCTCGAACGCCGCGCCAGGAAGAACGGCACCGTCTCCGACGGGCGCTGGGAGATCTACAGCGGGCAGCTCGCGGAGTTCGAGCCGCCGGACGAGATCGCGGGCGACGAGCGCGTCATCCTCGACCGCTCCAAGCCGGTCGACGAGCTCCTGCACGAACTCGCGGCCGTCCTCCCCTCCGCCTGGCGTCTCTGAGGTACCAGGTACCTCATTGTTTCATCTTCTGGTACCGGGTACCTCATTGTTGCAAATTGCGAGGGGAGGCGGAGCGATGGTCATCCTCGACGATGGCGTACTGCGCCTGGAGGTGGCGCCGCTCGGCGCGGAGATGCGAAGCCTGCGGCGCCATGGGGCGCCCTTCGAGTACCTCTGGCAGGGGGATCCCGCGGTATGGCCGCACCGCGCCCCGCACCTGTTTCCGATCGTGGGCCGCCTGAAGAGCGACGCCTTCGTGTACGGGAGACGAACCTTCCGCCTCGGCCAGCACGGTTTCGCTCGTGACCAGGTGTTCTCTGTCGTCGAGGCGACCGATACCGCCGCCACATTTGTGTTGCAGGACGACGCCGCGACGTTGGCCTGTTACCCGTTTCACTTTCGCCTGGCCGTCGCCTACCGCCTTGACCGCGGCGCGGTCGAGATCGCATACGAGGTTGAGAACCCCGGGGATGTCGAGATGCCGTTTTCGATCGGGGCCCACCCCGGGTTCCGTTGCCCGGTCACCGACCGAGAGCAGGCTCGCGAGTACGTGCTCGAGTTCGAACGCGCCGAAACGGCGGACCGCTTCATCGTCGAGGACGGGTTGGTGAGCGGGCAAAGCGAGTTTGCCTTGCGGGGCGAGAGCGTTCTTCCGCTCGGCGCCGGTCTGTTCGACCGTGGCGCGCTCGTCTTCAAGGGCCTGGTCTCGCGCCGGGTGCGTCTTGTCGGGCGCACGCCGGGGCCGGGCGTGGAGCTGGGGTTCAAGGGATTCCCATATTTTGGCGTGTGGTCGAAGCCGGGTGCGCCGTTCGTCTGCCTGGAGCCGTGGTGCGGAATCGCCGATGCGCCGGATGCGACCGGGCATCTGGAGGACAAGGAGGGGATCGTGCGCCTCCCTCCCGGCTCCGCATTCGCCCGTGCCGTCACAATCCGTCCGTTTTGACTTGAGCGGAAAATGAAACATTGAGGTACCTGGTACCGAAGTGTTTCACACGCGGCCGCCGAATGGTGCGGAGACACGTCTCGATCGGGGACAACATCGGCCGGAGCGCTCGCTTCACCGTCGGGCTGCCGCTCCGGGGCCGCTACTTCTCCGGGGTGGTCAGAACCTTGACCTTGGCGGGGTCGGTGTCGCCGTTCACGTTGATGAGCACCAGGCGCCCGCGTCCCTGCTTCAGGTCATCGGCGAAGTCGTAGACGGCGCCGATGACGGTGAGTTTGCCCTCCTTCACGTCCTCGGCGAACTTGGCCAGCGCCACCTTGACCTGAGCGTTCACGTTGGCCTTGACCTCCTCCAGCCAGCCCCCGCCCTTCTTGATGGTGAGCGTGTCCAGCTCGCGTTTGATGCTGGCGGGCTCACTCGAGAAGTCCCCCATTGCGGCCTGGATGGCACCGCAGCGGACGTGCCCGATGATGAGGAGGACGGGTGTGTGCAGGTGGTGGACGCCGTAGTCCACGGACCCTTCGCACGTGACGATCTGGTTGCCGATGTCGCGAATGACGAAGAGGTCGTTGTCGGGCGAGGTGTCGAAGGCGTGCATCTGCACCCTGGAATCGCTGCACGTCACCACCGTGATCCTGGGGTGCTGGGCGTCGGCGAAGGCCTTGAAGTGCTGCGGGCCATGAGATTTCATGTACGCCTGGTTGGAGACCAGCACGTGCTGGACGATCGCCTTCACCTGAGCCGGTCCGGTCTGGGACCAGGCGGTGAAACCCGTGGCCAGGGAGGAGAGGCACCAGGCCGCGGCGACGAGCCTTCTAGTCATGGGGTACCTCCCGATTGGGACCATTGTAGACGCGGGTGGCATTTGTTTGAATGGACAGGAATTACGTATCTCGCCTCAGCCGCCTGGGCCCTTGTGGCTCAGCTCGCTCTGCCCGTTTGCATGCCGAGCACGCGGGCGAGGTACTGGCCGGTGTAGCTCCTCTTGACCCGGGCAACCTCCTCCGGGGTGCCGGCGGCGACGACCTCGCCGCCGCCGTCGCCGCCCTCGGGACCGAGGTCGATCACCCAGTCGGCGGTCTTGATCACGTCGAGGTGGTGCTCGATGACGACGACGGTGTTGCCGCGCTCGACCAGGGTGTGGAGCACTGCGAGCAGTTTCTTGGTGTCGTCGAAGTGCAGCCCGGTGGTGGGCTCGTCGAGGATGTACAGGGTGGCGCCGGTGGCGCGGCGCGCCAGCTCGCGCGAGAGTTTGATGCGCTGCGCCTCGCCGCCGGAGAGCGTGGTCGCAGACTGGCCCAGGGTCATGTACCCGAGCCCGACCGTGATGATGGTGTCGAGGACGCGGGCGATCTTGGGATGGGCGGCGAACAGCTCGCGAGCCTGCTCGACGGTGAGGTCGAGGACCTCGGCGATGTCGAGGCCCTTGTAGCGGACTTCGAGCGTCTCGCGCCCGTAGCGGCGGCCCTTGCACACCTCGCACGTGACGTAGACGTCGGGAAGGAAGTGCATCTCGATCTTGATCTGCCCGTCGCCGCCGCACGCCTCGCAGCGCCCGCCGCGCACGTTGAACGAAAAGCGGCCGGGCTTGTAGCCGCGCGAGCGCGCCTCGGGGGTCATCGCGAACAGCTCGCGGATGGGGTCGAACACCTTGGTGTAGGTGGCCGGGTTGGAGCGCGGGGTACGTCCGATCGGGGCCTGGTCGATGTCCACGACCTTGTCGATGAACGCGACCCCCTCGACGCGGGTGTGAGCCCCTGGGCGGTCGAGCGCGCGGTACAGCGAGCGAGCGCACGCCTTGTAGAGGATCTCATTGACGAGCGTCGACTTTCCCGACCCGGAAACGCCGGTCACGCACGTGAAGGTGGCGAGCGGGAAGGCGACGTCGATTCCCTTGAGGTTGTTCTCGCGGGCGCCGCGGACGACGAGCTGCTGCCCGTTGCCGCCGCGCCGCAAGGCGGGAACGTCGATCGTCAGCTTGCCGGCGAGGTAACGGCCGGTGAGGGAGCGCTTCGAGGCGATGATCTTGGCCGGCGGCCCCTGGGCGATGACCTCGCCGCCGTGCACACCGGCGCCAAGGCCGAGGTCCACGATCCAGTCGGCCTCGCGCATCGTCTCCTCGTCGTGCTCGACGACGAGCACGGTGTTGCCGAGGTCGCGCATCCCCTGCAGGGTCTCGAGCAGCTTCCGGTTGTCGCGCTGGTGCAGGCCGATCGAGGGTTCGTCGAGGACGTAGAGCACGCCCATGAGCTTGGAACCGATCTGGGTGGCGAGGCGGATGCGCTGCGACTCGCCGCCGGAGAGCGTCCCCGAGGCGCGCGCCAGGGTGAGGTAGTCGAGCCCGACCGACGCCATGAAGCCGAGCCGGTCGGAGATTTCCTTCAGGATCTTGGCGGCGATGGTCTGCTCGCGGGGGGTGAGGGCGAGCGCCCCAAACCACCGCACCGCGTCCTTGACCGGGAGCTGGACGACATCGTGGATCGTGCGATCCGCGATGCGCACCGCGAGCGCCTCACGCCGCAGGCGCTTGCCGCCGCAGGCGGCGCACGGGCGCATCGACATGAAGCGCTCGATCTCGGAGCGCGTCTCGGCCGAATTGGTCTCGTGGTGCCGGCGCTCGAGGTTGGGGATGAGGCCCTCGAAGCGGCCGCGGTACTCCCAGCGCGAGCGCTCGCCGACGAAGGCGAAGTCGAGCTCGTTCTCGGTCCCGTACAAGACCGCCTGGCGGGCCTTTTCGGGCAGGGTGTGCCACGGTTTGCGCAGGGAGAACCCCATCGCCTCGGCGAGGGTCTGGAGCTGGCGCCAACGGAACGAACGGCGGCCCTCCTGGACCCCGAGGATCGCCCCCGCGGCAAGCGAGCGCTCGGGGTCGGCGATCAGCTTGTCGGGGTCGACCTCCTGGACGACGCCGAGGCCGGTGCAGGTCGGGCATGCCCCCTGCGGGGAGTTGAACGAGAACAGGCGCGGCGACAGCTCGGCCAGGGCGAAGCCGCACTTCGGGCACGAGTGCCGCGAGGCGAGGACGAACTCCTCGCCGTGCGCGGGCGCGACCCGGAGGACGCCGTCGCCCACCTTGAGCGCGGTCTCGATCGAGTCGGCGAGTCGGTTGCCGAGGTCGGGGCGTGCCTCGAGGCGGTCGATCACGACCTCGACGGTGTGCTTGCGCTTCTTGTCCAGGTCGGGTGGGGCGGCGGCGTCCACGAGGGCGCCGTCGACGCGAGCCCGAACGAACCCCTCGCGGACCATCTGATCGAAGAGCTTCTTGTGCTCGCCCTTGCGGTTCTCGGCGAGGGGGGCGAGGAGCAGAAAACGGGTCCCGGTGGGCAGCGCCAGGATACGGTCCGCCATCTGCTGCGTGGTCTGCCCCTGGATCGGGATGCCGCAGTCGGGGCAGAACGCTTGCCCGATCGACGCGTACAGGAGGCGCAGGTAGTCGTAGATCTCGGTGACCGTGGCCACGGTCGAGCGCGGGTTCTTCGAGGTCGTTTTCTGCTCGATCGAAATCGCGGGGGAGAGCCCCTCGATCGTGTCCACGTCCGGCTTGTCCATCTGCGGCGCTGCCCCTCGGCGAAAAGGGTGTCGAAGGCGAGCGTCGACTTGCCCGACCCCGACACCCCGGTGATCACCACCAGCCGGTTGCGCGGGATGTCCAGGTCCAGGTTCTTGAGGTTGTGCTCGCGTGCGCCGCGGATCGCGATCGTCTCTCGCATCGTGCTCCGAAACCCCGCGTGCCGCCGGGGTGTTCCCGGGCCGCGAAACTGCGGCGGCCCGGAACCCTCCATTCTACCCGCAGAGCGCTCCGTGTGGGAGCGGATTACGTTGGGTGCAACGTTCCGGCGCGTCTCCGCCTCGGTCGGCAGCCAAAACGGGTGGCCCGTGCGGGACGCGAGCCACGCGTCGTGGTCGGCGCCGGCCGGCCCGCCGTGGATCACGAGAACGAGTGGCGCACGCGTTCCCTCGCACCACTCCAGGGGATCGTGGAGGACCCCCTCGACCTCGTCGCCTCGCGCCCCTTCCAGTGTACGGCGCCGACCTTGCCGGTGGGCTTGCCGCGCCACCGGGCGTTGAGGCCGGTCAGGGCCCTCTCCCCGGCGATCCGGGTCCCATCGAGGCGGGCGCCGAACCACTGCGGCGGAACGGTGGCGGTGGAGTGGAGGTAGACCAGGGTCTTCCCGTCGCGGCCGAGGCCGCGCTCCCACGAAAGCTCGACCTTCTCCGCCCGCTTCGCGGCGAGGTCGACGAGAAACGTCTGCGGCGGCACGCGCTGGTCGTACTCGTACGAGAGGCTCTGCTGTGCGGTGACCATCGCGAGCGCGCCGGCGGGGAACCGGCAAGCGGGTCGATCCGGTCGGTGTCGGCCGTCAGGCGCTCGGCGCCGCCGGCGAGCGCGAGGACAAACGTGCGAAAACGTCAATTCCCGGTCATCGGGGCGCCTCCGCCCACGACCGTCTTTGGCGCAGCCGGGAGAGAGGGAATCCGAGCAGGGTAGCAGGGCGCGGCCGGGCGGAAGACCGTGCGGTGCGGGGCGCATCGTCAATCACGTGCGGCGCAGGATCTCGGTGAACTCGCTGGCGTCGTTGTCGTCCTTGCCGCCGACCGCGGTGCCGCAGACGGAGCACCGGTACTCGTACTTGTTGCCACCCGGCAGCACGAGCAGGAGGTGGCGGCGCACCGGCTGCGCCGCCCGGCAGTGCGGGCAGAACAGCTCGGTCGCCTCGAACTGGTCGAACTGCGGGCGCTTCTTCATCACCGCCACTTTCTCCAGCTTTGACCGCGTCGTCAAGGGGCGGCGCGGTCCCGGGGCCTGCCGAGGTCACTCCTGTCGCCGCCCGGGGACCGGGTCACGGACGCAACGAGAGGAGCGGCTCTTGAACAACCTCATCTTTACGCTGCTGGTGGGCAGCAGTTCGCTGGTCGCGGGCTTTCTGGGTTCGCTGACCGGCCTTGGCGGCGGCGTCGTCATCGTGCCTCTTCTCGCCCTGGCGTTCGGCGTCGACATCAGGTACGCCATCGGAGCCTCGCTCGTGTCCGTCATCGCCACCTCGTCGGGGGCCGCCGCGGCGTTCGTCAAGGAGGGGTTCTCGAATATCAGGATCGGTATGTTCCTGGAGATCGCGACGACGCTCGGCGCGCTGCTGGGCGCCTCCCTGGCCACCCGGCTCTCCACCTCGGTGATCGCGGTCGTGTTCGGCGTCGTGCTGCTCTACTCCGCGTTCCTGTCCAGCCGGCCCCACGACGAGGTCGCGCTCGCGGCCAAGCCGGACCGCCTCGCGATGCGGCTGCGGCTCGACGGCAGCTTTCCGAGCCTGGGCGGCGAGCGGTCGTACCACGTCCAGGGGGTGCCGGCCGGCTTCAGCCTGATGGCGGTGGCCGGCGCGCTCTCGGGGCTGCTCGGGATCGGCTCGGGGGCCGTCAAGGTGCTGGCGATGGACCACGCCATGCGCATCCCGTTCAAGGTCTCCACCACCACCTCCAACTTCATGATCGGCGTCACCGCGGCCGCCAGCGCCGGCGTCTACCTGAGCCGCGGCTACATCGACCCCGGCCTCGCCATGCCGGTCATGCTGGGGGTCCTGGGCGGCTCGATGTTGGGGGCGCGGGTGCTGGTCAACGCCCACACCCACGTGCTCCGCCGGGTCTTTGCGCTCGTCATCCTCGTCCTTGCGGTGGAGATGATCTACAACGGCTTCTCCGGGCGGCTTTGAGATGAAGCGGCCCTGGAGCGACTTCCGGATCGAACAAACGGTGGGCAACCTCCTGCGTTTCGGGGTGATCCTCGCCGCAGTGGTGGTTGCGGCCGGCGCGTTGATGTTCCTGATCCACCACGGTGGCGAGCCGCCACACTACAAGATCTTCCGCGGCGAACCCTCGAACCTGCGCCACGTGGGCGGGATCGTGACCGACGCGTTCTCCGGCCACGCCCGCGGCCTGATCCAGTTCGGGCTGTTGCTGCTGATCGCCACGCCGGTGGCGCGCGTGATTTTCTCCGTTTTCGGGTTCGCGCTCGAGCGCGACCACGCCTACGTGCTGATCACGCTGATCGTGCTCGGGGTGCTCGGCTTCTCGCTCGCGGGCGGCCGCATCTAGGGTCGCGGCGTGGCCTCGGACGAGGCGTCCGGCCGCCAACCGGCGCGCGGGGGAGCGTTCCGACCGGCCCTGCGGCGAGGACCGGCGCCGCGGGCGAGCGCAGAACCTTCTTCCTGGGCGTGCGTATGAATTTCTGGAAGCGGGTGGCCGAGCGAAGGTGGACCCGCCTCACAAAACCCCAACGGCCGGCAAAGAGCCGGCAGCGAAAGGAGAGGTTATGAAGCTCGCAGCTCGTGTGGCGTGTCTGGTGGTGGTTGGCCTGGCGGCGTCGATCGCCCCGGCGATGGCGGCCGGCTGGCAGGCGCTGGGTGAGCGCATCGTCGACTTCCGCACGAACCCCGAGACCGTCGTCGCCAAGACCGGTGAAGGCACGTTCGGCAAGATCAAGATCGAGGTCAAGCAGACCAACATCGAGATCCAGAACGTCAAAGTTGTGTTCGACGACGGCCAATCGTTCGACGTGGCCCTCAACAAGTACATGGGCGCCGGCAGCAGCCGCGTCATCGACCTGCCGACCGCCAAGGCGATCCAGAAGGTCGAGTTCTCCTATCGCCCGGCGTCAGCGGGAAGCAAGCTCGCCATCGTGCGCCTCCTCGGCTCCAACTAGTCAGTTTTCTGCGAAGTCGGAATGCCGGCGCCCGGTGGCGCCGGCATTTTTGCGGTACCAATGCGGTACCAGGTACCTCATTGTTGCATTTTCGAGATAGACTGGCTCTTGAACAGTGTGCTGAGAACCGGGGAGGCGGGATGCCACGGCGGCCGCGGGTATTCGTCGACGGTGCGACCTACCACGTGTACTGCAGGACCGGTCGCAGCGAACCGGTCTTTCGCCAGCCCGAGGAGGGCCGCGAGTTCGTCGAAATTCTCGCGGAGGTCAAGCGGCAGGACCACCTCGCAGTGCTGGCGTGGTGCCTGATGCCCAGCCACTACCATCTCGTGGTGCGCACGGGGGCGGTGCCACTGTGGCGGAGCATGAGGCTGGTCCAGGGCCGGTTCGCAAAGTCCTTCAACCGCCGCCGTGCGGTGTGCGGGTCGGTGTGGCAGGGGCGCTACAAGGCGAAGCTGATCGTCGGAGAGCGGCACCTGCAACAGGCAATCGTATACGTCCATCTCAACCCCGTCGCTGCCAAGCTGGCCAAGTCAGCGGGTGCGTTTCGTTGGAGCGGCCACCGGGAAGTCGAGTCGGGGAGGGCGGACGGCCTGCTGGACGTGGACGAATTGCTGGTTGCGTTCGGCGGCACGAGACTGGACGCTCGCGGGAGTTACATGCAGGCGGTCAGGGGCGCCAGCGCGGCGCCGTGGCACTCTCGGCCGCCGGGACGGCTGCCGTGGTGGACGAGATCTCGGGATGAGGGCGAGATCGGACTGCCGTCCGGGCGACCGAGGTTGGATGCCCTGGGGGCCACCAGTCCAAGCCCTCCGAGCGCCCGCATCGAGGAGGTCTTTGCCGCAGCCGCGACGTTACTGGGCACGACGCGCGAGGAACTCCGGGCGCCTCGATTCGGGCGGGAGCAGACCCGCGCGCGGGAGGCGCTGGCGCTGGTTGCCGGCGAGCGTTTTGGCTTCCGCGTGAAGGACCTGGCCCGGCAGTTCGGGAGGACCTCCGGTGTCGTCAGCCGCTGGGGAACGACTGCGGCGCAGCGACGCCAAGAGGATGCCGCATTCCGCGCGCGAGTCGAAGCCCTGGCCGCCGGACTTGACGCCGTTTTCGCACGAGACCTGCCGCTTGCGGACGAGGCAATCCTGGGCGGCGGCGCCACCTTCGTCGACTAAAATGGAACTATGAGGTACCTGGTACCTAAAAGAAGCGAGAGCACGAACCGCAGGGAGTACCGGCTCTACCAGGCGGCGCGGGTGCTCGGCCGGGTTTCTCCGTTCTGGCTCCTGCAGAGGATCGGGGCGGCGCTGGGCGTGTTGTTCCTGCTGGTCTCGAAGCGCCGCCGCACGGTGCTGGGCAACCTCAAGAGGGTGTTCCCGCAGCGCTCCCGGCTCGACCGCCTGCAAATCGCGCTGCGGTGCGCGGCTCACTTCGGTCGCATCTCGTTCGATTTCATCAAGTGGTCGCAGGTCGCGCCAGAGACGCTGACGAGAAAGGTGCGCTGCGATGGGATCGAAAACCTGAAGGCCGCAACGGCGCAGGGCAAGGGGTGCTTCGTCCTGTCGGCCCACTTCGGCCACTGGGAGGTCGCGTCGCAGTGGCTGGCGCTGGCGGGCTTCCCGCAGGGGATGGTGTATCGGCCGCTGGAGAACCCGCTGATGGAGGCGGAGCTGGCGCGGACACGGACCCGTTTCGGCAACTGGCTGATCGCGAAGGACGGCGCCGGCCGCGGGGCGATCAAGGCGATGCGGCGCTCGGGGGTCGTTGACATGCTCCTCGACCAGAAGGCCGACCTCGAGCACAGCGAGATCGTGACCTTCCTCGGCATCCCGACGCCGACGACGCCTTCCCTCGCCAAGCTCGTGCTCGCGACCGGCGCGGCGGTGGTCCCGCTCTTCTCCTACCCGGACGGGACCGGCTACCGGTTCAGGCTCGACCCGCCGCTCGGGGTCGAGCCCGGCGACACCGTCGTCTCCCTCACCCAGCGGTACAACGATTGCGTGTCGCGGGAGATCCTGGCGCGCCCGCACCTCTGGTTCTGGTTCCACGACCGCTGGACCCCTCGCCGCCGGCGCAGCACCGGCCTCTGACGGCTACCGCCGGCGGCGAACGCCGGCCAACCCTCCGAGCGCGAGGTAGAGCGCCAGGCAGGTCAGGAAGTCGAGGCCGAGCCCGGCGTCGAGGGCGAACGGCCGGTGGCGCAGCGGCATGGGCAGAGCGGGGGCGACGAGGAGGAAGTACAGGGCGTTGCCCGCCACCACCGCCGCCAGCGCGCGAACCCACCTCGCGACCACTGATGCCTTCCGTTCGCAGGTCAGGCGAACTGGTCCTTCTTGAGCACGACCTGCTCGAAGAAGTCGATCCCCGCGGCGGACAGGCGCACCCCCGCGGGCGCGTCCGGCTCGCCGGGCCGGTGCGTGAGGACGAGGCCGCCGAGCTCCGCGAGGTACTGCACGTCCGGGAGAATGCTCCGTCCGGCCGCACCCTCGGCCAGCGCGCGCTCCAACTCGTCGAGGCCGACCGGCCGGAAGCCCTGCTCCCGCCAGTGCCGGTAGAGCTCGGCGAAGATCGCGCGCCGGCGCGAGGTGTCGAACGAGGGCCTGGGGGCCGCGGCAAAGAGCGGCCCCGCAATCGGGAAGACCACCCTCCCGGCGGTAGGGTTGACGAGGAGCGCGAACGCGATCCACAGCGACAGGGCGCCGAGGCCCACCGTGAACACCGCGATCGGGACATCGAACGTCCGCGTGCCGGCGAGCGCGTTGGCGATCTTGCACACGTACAGGAGGTCGATGTCCGCAAGGAAAGCGAACAGCAGCGTGCTGTAGAAGCCGAAGCCGTACGTGATGACGAGGAAGACGACGAGCGACGCAGCCTCGACGGCGTGGATGACCACGGCGTCCGGGACGAACCCCCGCGCGAGCGAATTGAGCGCCCACCAGTTGAGCGTCCAGTTGAACGCGAACGCGGTGAACAGCGTGCCGCCGTAGAGGTTCTTGTTGGCGAAGCTCATCAGGCCGGCGAGGAACTGGCAGCCGGCGCCGAAGAGAAGGCAGATCACCGCCGCGGTCGAAAGCCCGGCCGGGGTCAGCCGGAAGCCGAAGGCGATCGGCGTCAGCGCCGCGCACCCGAGCGCGAGGCCGATCAGTCCCAGGGGGGTGGGTTCCGCGAAGATCTCGCGGTGCGCGGCGGGTCCGAACTCGATCTTGCTGATCATGGCGTGGGATCCCTCCATCGTCGCGCCGAGCATACGGCATCGCGGCGACCGGGGCCGGCCGCCATCGGCGCGGCTGCCCCCGGCACGGGTGCGGCGGCAGGCGTCACTTCGCCGGCGGCCAGCCCAGTCCCAGACGGTCGAAGTTGAAGATCGCGTTGGTGACGAGAGCGTACGTTCCCTGCGTGCTGACCCGCGACATCGGGTTACAGGCGAACAGGAGGACGTGGCCGCGGCCGAGCGGGGCATCGACGACGACCGCCTTGCCGGCGATCTCGTCGCCCCCTTCCAGCATCCCGGAGAGCAGGATCTCATCCGCCTTCTTGGGGAACGCGGCGATCACCCGCGGCCGGTCGGCCGGCTGCGGGAGGTAGGCCGCGGCGAACGCGCGGTAGTCCTCGGGCGGCTGGAACCCCTCCTCGCCCGGCGCCGGCGTCGGCCGCTCGGGCGGCCCGACGTACGGCCGCCCCTGCGGGACGTCGGGGTCGTCGACGCCGCCGCGCCCGCTCGGCCGCGCCGGCTCGTGCTCGGTGCGGGCGAAGGCGCCGACCCTGAAGACCGGCGCGCCGTCGAAGTACACGGGGACGGAGTCGTCGTAGCCCCAGGCGATCGGGCTGGCGCGGTCGGTCACGACCGCTCTCATGAGCGACCCCGACGCCTTGAGCTTGGGCGTGTCCAGCACCTTGACCCAGCGGACGAGGCCGAACTCGACCGCCCAGCGCGCGGTGTCCTGCACCGTGATCAACAGACCTCCGTGCTCGACGAATCTCGCCAGGCTCGCCACCCCGCCGACGCCGAGGCCCGGGCGCATGTCGTCGGTCGAGTCCACGCCCAGGTTGGGCGTGAGGGCGGTCTTCTTCCACGGCAGCGGCGGTCCCGGGGGCAGGCCGTCCACGATCTCCTGCGGCGACCCGTCGGCGGGGGGGAACACGATCACGTCGTACTTCGCCCGCAGGTCGGGTTCGGCCGCGACCTGCTGGGTGGAGATGTAGGCGTACGGGATGCCGAGGTCCTCGAACGCGAGCCGGAACCAGCCCTCCTGCTGGGTGGACAGCCAGGTGTGCAGGATGGCGATCCTCGGCACGATCAACTCGCGGGTCGCGACCGGCGGCATCGACGCGAGCGTCTCGGTCCGCAGGTTCAGAGCGGCGAGTGCCTTGCCGAGCGCGGCGGTGTCGGCCCCGCCGAGGGGAAGCAGGACGGTCCCCGCCGGCCACGGCCGCGGCCCATTGATCGCCTCGAGGGCGACGAGGATGCGCGCGCCCGGCAGCGCGGTGCGCAGGCGGACGAGGTCGGTGTCGGCGTCGTTGGCGACCGCCAACGCGGCCCCCTTGAGGGCGACGGCTGCCGAGCCTCCCTCGCGCCACGGGTGCATCGGCACGGCGAGCACGTCCGGGTTGACGATCCGCCGGAACTCGAGGTTTCTCGCGAAGCCGAGGGTCCACCCGCTGTCGTCGTACACGCGCTCGTCGCCGCGCACGTATTGGGTGTCGAGGAGGGCGTCGGCGAGGCGAGAGTACGGCTGGTCCATCCGCACGATGAGACTGCCGGGGGCGAAGCTCACCGGCTCCGAACCGGACGGCGGCCGCTTTTCGGGCGGCCGTCCGCCCCCCGCTTTCCCGTCGTCCCCGGCTCGTGCGACCGTCGCGGGCGGCCAGAGCGGCGCGACGGCGAACGCCTTGTCCGCAACCTGCACCTCGATGCCGTCGGATTGCAACAGGCGCGCGAGGTCGCGCAGCTGGCCCTGCCGCTTCTGGGCGCCGTCGAAGACGTACGCGGCGGGTCCTTCCGTGCGCGCCTTGGCGACCGCGCGCTTGCCGAGCGTCCAGTACTGCTCGAGGAAGTGCGTCCGGTTCCCCGCCATGTCGGCGAGGGCGAGCAGGGCGCCGCTCTCCTGGTAGTTGACGTTGTTGCGCAGCGACCAGCGCACGGCCGGCAGCGGGGGGTTGGGGCGGAACCAGGCGCGCTCGCTCCAGCCGCGGACGGTGCGGTCCTCCGTGGATGGGAGGAGGTTGCCAAACGTCTCGTAGAAGCGGCCGATCGCGTTGTGCCCCATGCCGACCCAGAACATGTAGTTCGGCGACCAGCCGTCGTAGAAGCCGTGCGTCCACACGCCGGGCAGACCCATGGCCGTCAGCTCCTGCACCTCGAGGTCCGCCATCCGCGAGAACTCCGCGATCGTGAGCGGGTCGAGCCAGGCGTTGTACGGCCCGGTGCCGGTCGAGATGTAGAGGAACGGGATCGACTCGTGCAGGTCGTGCAGCACCTGCGGATGCCAGTCGAAGAACGCCTTGAGGACGTTGCGCGTGAGAGCGAGGCCGAGCCCGAGCGTGTCGCGGTTGTTGTCGTGGCCCGCGTAGTGCCCCCAGTAGGCGAGCGGCGGCATCGGCGATCCCGGATTGGCCTGGTGCCAGCGCACGAGGTCCACCATGCGGTCGCGGCCGTCGACCTCCAGGACCGGCGTGATCAGCGTGATCACGTTGGCGCGGATCGCACGGACCATCGGCGTGTCCTCGACGGCGAGCCGGTAGGCGAGCTCCATCAGCATCTCGGGGCTGCCGGTTTCCGGCGAGTGCATGGCGCCGGTGAGCCAGTAGATCGGCTTGCCCTCGGCGATCAGCGCCTGCGCCTCGGCCTCGCTCACCCGGCGCGGGTCGGACAACCGCTCGGTGATCTCGCGGTAGCGGTCGAGGGAAGCGATCGTGGCCTCGTCGGCAACCGCCACGGCGACCATCTCGCGCCCTTCCTCGCTGCGCCCGATCGAGAACACTCTGACGCGCGGCGACGCGGCCGCGAGGGCGCGCATGTAGGCGTGGACATCCTCAGCGTAGGTGAGCCGGTCGGGGGCGCCGGCGATATAGCCGAGGAAGGCGAGCGGCGTCGGCACCGTCGCCGAGGCCGGCAGGTGGTCCACCATGGGGGTCGAGAACTGCGGGGCGGTCGTAGCCTGGCGGATCAGCCGGGTGTAGGGGGCGTCCCACTCCGGGTGCTGCTCCACCGGCCCGGCGGTAGCGGTACCCGTGGTCCCGGGCGCCTGGGCCGGGAGCGGCGGCGGGGCGGCGGCCAGGATCGCGGGGAGGAGGAACAGGGGCAGCAGGCGGGCGAGGGGGGTGTCCATAGGGCGGAACCTTAGACCTCGCCCGGGGACGATTCAAGGCGGCGAGAGCGAAGGCGGGCCGGGCGAGGGCTCGGGGGCGGCGGCATCCCTTGGCGGGGCGACGAGCACGGCCCGCGTGAGCCTCACGGTCAAGTTGCCGATGTACTCGGCCCGCCCTGAGAAGGCGACCGGAATGCCGGTGCCGACCTCGACGAACAGCGTGAGAGCGCCGCGCATGCCGAGAAAGCCGAGGTCCACATCGTTCGTGGTCTCGGAGGCGCCGACGGCGCGGGCGGTGCCGCGAACGGTCCGGACGAGGACGTTGCCGACGCGGCGTCGGATGCCGCCGGGCCACGACTCCTGGAAGCTCTGCCGCTGGTAGGAGAGGCCGCCGGCGGCCAGCGCGATTTCGACGAAGCGGTCGCCGCTGAGCAGCAGCAGCCGCAGCGAGCTGTCCTTGCGGTCGAGGCGGGCGGCCGAGACGAGGTAGAGGAGGGCGTACGGGTCGGTGACCGCCGCCCCCCGCGGTGGCTGCACCGCAGGCTCGACGAGGTAGCGCGAGCGGTCCGTCCAGTCCTCCGGTCCTCGCGCCGCCTCGCGTGCGTTTCTGGGCGAGCTGCGCCAGGTGTAGAGGCCCCCCTCGGTGAAGCGCATGAACTTGTGATACGCGCTGCCGCCGAGCGTAGTCTTCTCGCCCCCGAGCGCCGCCCCACTCGCGGGGTCGAGCCAGAGCGTGACCCGCTCGTCGCGCCCGAACGGCAGCTCGCTCGCGAGCGAGACGGCCACCGCCCCACCGGCGGGGGCCGCAACCGCGCGGCCCTTCTCGGGGCGCCGCAGGAGTCTTGCGAGCTCCGCGGCGGGCACCCATGCGGTCTGGATCGTGGTGCTGGCCGAGAGGAAAAGCTTATGGGCGGCGTAGCGCAGTTCGGTCCAGGCAACGGCCGGAGACGGCTCGGGAACCGGGGCCGCCGCCGTGGGCGCCGGCTCGGCGATGGGCGTGGGCGAAGGTTGCAGAGCTGCCGGTACGGTCGCCGTGGGCGCGGGCTCGCAGGCAGGCGTGGGCGGAAGCTGCAGCGGCGCCGGCGGGGTCGCCGTCGGCGGCGGACTCGCCTGGGTGCCGCGCGCGGCCGGTGCCGCCCCCCAGCACGCCGCCACCGCGATCACCGCCGCACCCCAGCGCCATGTCCGCTTCGGCGTGCCGCACCTCCCGGCTCTTTGAGCCGCCATGGACGATGGTACCAGGCGCCCGTGCCGCCGGCGGGTTCAACCGCCGTCGTGGACGGGGGCACGCTCGTGGTGGCCGAGGACGAGGATCTCCCGTGCGACTTCCTCCACCGACTTGCCCGTCGCGTCGATCTGGCGCCATCCCTGCTCCCGACACAGCGCCTGCGACAGCCTGAGTTCGTCGCGGACGGCCGCGAGCGAGGCGTAGCTCTCGGCGGGAATTCCAAGATGGGCGGCGCGGGCCTGGCGCAGCTCCACCAGGCGCGGCGCGCTCATCGTGAGGCCGAACACCAGCTCGCGCCGCAACCCGAGCAAGGTTGGGTCCGGGGCGATGCCGGGGACGACCGGCACGTTGGCGGCGAACCAGCCGTGGTAGGCGAGGTACAGGGTGGTCGGCGTCTTCATCGTCCGCGAGACGCCGACGAGGACGATCTCGGCGGCCTCGAGTTCGTCCGCGCGCTGGCCGTCGTCGTGGCGGAACGCGAACTCGACCGCTTCGATCCGCCGCGAGGTCGCCTCTACGAGCTGCGAGAACAGCCCGGGCTTCTCCTGCGGCGAGACCCCGAGGTGGGTGGCGAGCCGGTCGAGCACGGGACCGAGCAGGTCCATGGCGTCCACCCCGTGGATGCGAGCTTCCTGCAGGATCACGGTGCGCAGGTGGTCGGAGACCAGGGTGTGGAGGATGACCGAGTCGCGCAGCGCCGCTTCCGCCACGACCGCACGCACCTGCTCGGGGGTGCGCACCCCGCCGCAGCGGACGATCGAGACGGGCGCCCCCTCGAACTGCGTGAGGGCCGACCGCACCACGCGCTCGGCCGTCTCGCCGGTCGCGTCGGAGACAACGTAGACCCGGAGCATCGCCATCGTCCCGCCTTTCCCGCCGCGCGTGTCGGCCACGTATAGCACCAAGCGGAGGAGCGGCCAAGCGCCCCGGGCGCCGGGGCGGGTATCATCGTGCGGCGGCGACTGACGGGAGGACTACCGAGATGGAACTCCGCATCAACCCGAACGTGGCGCGGCTGGTCTGTTCGAACTCCGGCAAGGAGGTCCCGGCGCGCGGCTTCGCCTCGCCGGTGGGCCTGTGCCCGTGCTGCCCCCGTCCGGGCAAGCCGGTGGTGATCGAGTACGACCTCGAGCGGGTGCGCGCCGAGTTCGCATCGGTTCCGCTCGGAGGGCACGGCGGGCGCGGGATCTGGCGCTTCGCGCCGTTGCTGCCGGTGCTCGGCGTCCCCGAGGAGTACGCGGCGGACGTCGGCGGCACGCCGGTCGTGCGGCACGAGCGGCTCAGCGCCAGCCTCGGCGTCGAGGTGTTCCTCAAGAACGAGGGGACCAACCCGTCGGGGAGCTTCAAGGACCGGGGTCTCGCGGTGGCCGTGGCGTTCGGGCGGGCGTGCGGCGCGCGGCGGTTCTGCGTGCCGACCCAGGGGAACGCGGGGGTTGCGGCGTGTCTGTTCTCCGCCCGGCTCGGTATGCCGGGTTGCCTGGTCTACATGCCCGAGTCGTACCGGGGGTGCATCTACCACCGGGCATGCGAGTTCTTCGGCGGCGAGGTGCGCTTCGTCGGCGCCAACATCGCGGCCGCCGGACGGGCGATGCGCGAGGACCTCGCAGACGAACTCGCGAGCGGCGCGACCGTGGACATGTCGACGTTCTTCGAGCCCGGACGTCTCGAGGGCAAGAAGACGATGGGCTTGGAAATCGCCGCCGACCTCGGCGGCGAGGCGCTGCCGGACGTGATCATCTACCCCACGGGAGGCGGCACCGGACTGGTCGGGATCTGGAAGGCGTTCGAGGAACTCGCGGGGCTCGGTCTCCTCGATCCCACCCGAACCGCCTTGCCGCGCATGGTGGCGGTGCAGTCGGCCAACTGTGCGCCGGTCGTGGAGGCGTTCGAGAAAGGTCTTGCGGACGTGATCCCGTTGACCTCGCGGGGGACCATCGCGGACGGTCTCGACGTGCCGGGCGCGATCATGGGGCACGGGATCCTGCGGGCGCTGCGCGCCTCCGGCGGCGTCGCGGTGGCCGTGCCCGACGCGGCGATCGAGGGGGCGTTCGCGCGCTACGGCCTGGCGGGCGTCAACGCCGGCCTCGAAAGCGCCGCGACCCTCGCGGCGCTCGAGGCACTCCGCGCCAGCGGCGGCGTGCGCGCCGGCGAGCGCGTCCTCCTGCTCAACACCGGCACGCAGCTCATCCCACTCTCGAAGCCATCAAAAACGTAACTCTGAGGTACCTGGTACCAAAAAGTTGCAACTTTGAGGCCGCTCAGAGGCGGCCCGGGGTCCAGGGAGCGCCGGCGGAGTCCAGGGCCGCATCGAGCTTGACGAGATCGCCGTCGAGGATGGTCCGCAACTCGGCGAGGACCGGTCCGAACGCGCCACTCGCGTCGTCGTACGCCTTCCGCATGGTGGCGGTCGGCGCCTGGGTCGTGGCCCACTGCGCGTTCACGATCCCTTGGACACGGCCGACGATCGAGGGTGGCACCGGCTCGTTGTAGCGCTCCATCACCTTGTCGCCGGAGAGCGCCCGCTGGATGTCGGCGAGCCGTGCGTCGAGGCTGCGTGCCTGTTCGGCCAGCGCCGCCACCGGCGCCGGGGTGTCGGCAAGCGCCACCTGGATCCGGGCGAGGCGGCCGCGCGCTTCCTTGGCGGCTTCGACGGCGCCGAGGACGGCGCGCTGGAGATGGGCGGTCTTCCTCTCGAAGGTGAAGACGGCGGCCTGGTCCTCGGCCTTGAGGGTCGCCAGACCGAGCGGGACGACGCGAAACTGCTGCGGTCCCGTCGTCTCGGTGGTCACCCCGTTGACGCGGGTGGCAAGCCGCACCGTATAGACGCCGGGTACGGCCATCGGACCGCGGTCGGGCGCGTCCCACGGCTCCCTCTCCTTCTTGGCAAGCGGGAGCTTGGCGGGCGTCGAGGGCGGGAAGCGGAGGTCCCACGCGACCCTGTGGAAGCCTTTCTCGGCCGGCGCTTCGATCCGGCGGACCACGTCCCCCTCGCTGTCGGCCACGGTCAACACGACCGCGGGCTTCTCCTCACGGGCCTCCGCGCGCAGCTGCTCGGGGGTGGGATAGGCGGGCGCCACGCCCTTGTTTGCGGCTTCCTTCTCCGCCTCGTGGCGGAGTTCGCGAGCGGTCTTGGGTGTGGTCTTGAGGTAGTAGGTGAGCAGCGCCCCGAACGGAGGGTTGGCGGCGGTGAAGTAGGCATCACCCTGGAACGACTTGCCCCTGCCCCCGAGCGGCGAACGCTCGATGTAGGCGGCGGCGTCCCGCACCGGGAAGAGGACCGCGGGCTGTTCGAGCACAGCGCGGGTGAGGCCGCGCAGCGGCGCAACGTCGTCGAGGATGTAGAACCCGCGCCCGAAGGTGGCCAGCACGAGGTCGCCGTCACGCTGCTGCACCGTCATGTCGCGCACCGCGATCGTCGGCAGGCCCCCGTTCAGCTTGATCCAGTGCCCGCCCGCGTCGGTGGAGACGTAAACCCCGAACTCGCACCCGGCGAAGAGCAGACGAGGGTCGATGGGGTCCTCGGTCACCGCGTACACCACCTCGCCGGCCGGCAGGTCGGAGGCGATCGAGGTCCAGGTCCGGCCGCGGTCGGTGCTGCGAAGGAGGTACGGCTTGAAGTCTCCGTTCTTATGGTTGTCGAACGCGGCGTACACCGTGTCGGCGCCGTGCTTCGACGCCTCGACACGGCTGACCCAGGTCCGCGACGGCACGCCGGGGAACGTCTCCGCCCTCCGCCAGGAGGTACCGCCGTCCTCGCTGACGTCGATGAGGCCGTCGTCGGTGCCGACGTAGAGGAGCCCCTCCACCTTGGGCGACTCCGAGATCGTCGTGGCGTTGCCGTAGAACGACGTCGAGGCGTTCTTCGCCACCGCGTCGACGGGCCACACCCGGCCCATGACCGGCAGCGTGTTGCGGTCGATGCCGCGGGAGAGCTCGCCCGAGACGGTCTTCCACGTGTCGCCCCGGTCGTCACTACGGAAGAGCTTATTGGCCGCGAAGTACAACCGCGTGTGCGAGTGGGGCGAGATGATCAGCGGGGAATCCCAGTTCCAGCGGTACGGCGGCTCGCCGCGGCCCTCCTGCGGCTTGATATCGACCTCCTCGCCGCTCTTGCGGTCGTAGCGGACGAGGCCGCCGTACTGCGATTCGGCATACACGATCGCCGGGTCGGCAGGGTCGACGCGGCTGAAGAACCCGTCGCCGCCGGTGGTCACGAACCAGTCGGCGTTGGTGATGCCGCTGACCGACGTGGTGCGGGACGGCCCGCCGAGGGAGAAGTTGTCCTGGGTGCCGCCGTAGACGTTGTAGAACGGCCGCGCGTCGTCCACCGCCACGCGGTAGAACTGCGCCACCGGCAGGTTGGACTTGAACGCCCAGGTCGCGCCGCGGTCGCGCGTCTCGTAGATGCCGCCGTCGCAGCCGACGAGGAGGTGGTTCGTGTCCGCCGGGTCGATCCACATGGCGTGGTTGTCCACGTGCTTGGTCTTCTCGCCGACCTTGACGAAGGTCTTGCCGCCGTCCTCGGTGACGTGGAGCCACGTGTCCATCGCGTACACGCGGT
>NCBR01000032.1 GCA_002279285.1 Acidobacteria bacterium 37-71-11 | reverse complement strand
TTCGTGGACGACACCGGGATCACTCCGGCGCAGCGCAACATCGCCTTGCAGCACGCCCGCGCCCTGCTCGACGCGGCGCTCAAGCTGCCGCACACCGAGGTGATGGTGGTGACGTACGCTCAGGCCGCGCGGATCCGCCAGCCGTTCACGAACGACGCCACCGCCCTGGCCGCCGCGCTCGAGGCGGTGGCCGGCGAACCCACCGACGCGGTCGGTGCCGACCTCGGCAACGCGCTCATCGAGGGGGTGATGAGCCGCAGTACGATTGCCCCGCGCTCGGGCGCGATCAGCGGTGCCCTGATGTCGGACTTCGACCGCCAGGATGCGCTTTCGTCGCTGCAGACCGTGCGCGCCGCGGCGGAGCAGGCGCACGAGCGGGCGCGCGCCATGCTCGCCGCGATGAAGAGCTTCATCTCCACCCTCGCCGGCCTGCCGGGACGCAAGGCGGTCTGCTACGTGGGCAACGGGATCCCGCAGCGGCCGGGGGAGACGTTGCTCGAGCGCTGGGAAAGCCGGTTCGGACGCTCGGACCTCGTGCCCGGCTTCTCCGCCGCGATCGAGGCCACGCGGCTGTCCGTGACGCCCGAGTTCCGCGACCTCGTGGCGCGGGCGAGCGCCGACCGGGTGACCTTCTACGCGCTCGACGCGACGGGCGGCGCGGGTGCCGGAGGCCCCCTGTCGGCCGAGCAGGCCAACCTCGATTCTGACCCCAGCGTGGGGAAGGGCGAGACCATGGGACGGACCTACTCGCTCCAGTACCTTGCCTACGCCACCGGCGGCACGACCGTGGTCAGCACGCCGCAGGCGTCGCCCGCCCTGGCGCGCATCGTCGAGGACTTCGACGCCTTCTACTCGCTGGCGTACGCGGCGCCCCACATCGGCGACGGAAAGGACCACTCGATCTCAGTCAAAGTGAAGCGGGGTGGGGTGAACGTCCGGCACCGCCGGCACTATCTCGACAAGACCGCCGACGACCGCATGGCCGACCGGAGCCTGGCGGCGCTGATGTACGACTCGGGTTACAACGCGCTCGAGGCCGGGGTCGCCGTGGGCAACGACGCCCTGCAGAAGGGCAACGTTTTCCTCGTCCCGGTCATGGTGACGATCCCCCTCGCCAAGCTGGCGTTGCTGCCGAAGGACGGCGTGCAGGAAGGCTCGATCTCGATCTGGCTCGCCGCCAAGGACGGCGAGGACCGCATCACGCCGCCGACCAAGCGCGTGTTCGCGGTGCGCATCCCCGAGGGCGATCTCCCGGCGGCGCTGCGCAAGAGCGTGAGCTACGTGTTCAAGCTCATGATGACCCCCGGAGCGCAGACGGTCTCGGTCAGCGTGCGCGACGACCTGTCGCAGGTCGAGTCCACGGTCACCGCGCGCTTCACGGTCGGCCGGGGTGAAAGACGCGGCCCCGGAGACCTGGTCGGGATGAAGATGTGAAGTCGTGGTCCGGCCGTCCGGCGTTGCGGCCTCTGCTATCGTGGCTCCATGGGTAGGCGGGCAACGGGAGGCGCACAACGGTGAACGCGCGCGATGCCGGAGTCCGCCACGACGTCAGCCTGCTCACCGGCGACGACCTCTTCCTGTTCAACGAGGGGAGTCACTTCGCGCTGTGGGAGAAGCTCGGCGCGCACCCGACGGTCGCCGACGGCGAGGCGGGCGTCTGCTTCGCGGTCTGGGCGCCCGACGCCGAGGCCGTCAGCGTGTGCGGCGACTTCAACGGCTGGAACAAGGAGAGTCACCGGCTCGCCCCACGCGGGACCTCGGGGATCTGGGAAGGGTTCATTGCGGGAGTCGGCAAGGGAACGCTCTACAAGTACCACGTCCGCTCCCGTTTCTTGGGCTACCGCGCCGACAAGGCCGATCCGTTCGGCGTCCGGCAGGAGGTCCCGCCGCGGACGGGCTCGGTGGTGTGGGACCTCGACTACGCCTGGAACGACGCCGAGTGGATGGCGGCGCGCGGCGCGACCGTCCGCCTCGACGCACCGATATCGGTGTACGAAGTGCACATCGGTTCCTGGATGCGCGTGCCCGAGGACGGCAACCGCTTCCTTTCGTACAGGGAGCTGGCGCCCAAGCTCGCCGAGTACGCGCGCGGGATGGGGTTCACCCACGTCGAGTTCATGCCGGTGATGGAACACCCGTTCTACGGCTCGTGGGGGTACCAGATCACCGGCTTCTTCGCGCCGACGAGCCGCTACGGGACCCCCCAGGATTTCATGTTCCTGGTGGACACGTTGCACCGGGCCGGCGTGGGGGTGATCCTCGACTGGGTGCCGTCGCACTTTCCCTCCGACGAGCACGGCCCCGCGTACTTCGACGGCACGCACCTGTACGAGCACTCCGACCCTCGCCAGGGATACCACCCGGACTGGGGGAGCTACATCTTCAATTACGGCCGCAGCGAGGTGCGCAGCTTCCTCACCTCGAACGCGCTGTACTGGCTGTCGGTGTACCACGCGGATGCGCTTCGGGTGGACGCCGTCGCCTCGATGCTCTACCTCGACTACTCCCGCAAGGAAGGGGAGTGGATCCCGAACAAGTTCGGAGGCCGCGAGAACCTGGACGCGATCGCGTTCCTGCGACGGACCAACGAGGAGGTCTACCGCCGCCATCCGGACGTCCAGACGATGGCCGAGGAGTCCACCGCGTGGCCGATGGTCTCGCGTCCCACCTACGTTGGCGGCCTCGGCTTCGGCCTCAAGTGGGACATGGGGTGGATGCACGACACCCTCGAGTACATGCGCCGCGATCCCGTGCACCGCAAGTACCACCACGACCAGCTCACCTTCCGCCAGCTCTACGCGTTTCACGAGAACTTCGTGCTGCCGCTCTCCCACGACGAGGTCGTGCACGGCAAGGGGTCGCTGCTCGACAAGATGCCGGGGGACGAGTGGCAGCGCTTCGCCAACCTGAGGCTCCTGCTCTCGTACATGTGGGCGCAACCGGGCAAGAAGCTCCTGTTCATGGGCGGCGAGATCGGGCAGTGGCGCGAATGGCGCCACGACGAGAGCCTCGACTGGAACCTCCTGGAGCGGGCGCCGCACGAGGGGGTGCGCCGGCTCGTCGCGGAGCTCAACCGCACGTACCGGGAGGAGCCTGCGCTGCACCTGTTCGACTGCAATCCGGCCGGGTTCGAGTGGGTGGACTGCGCCGACTGGCAGGGCAGCACCGTGTCGTTCCTGCGCAAGGGCGCCGGCGCCGAGTCGATCCTCGTGGCCTGCAACTTCACGCCGGTCCCGCGGCTCGGCTACCGGATCGGGGTGCCCTGCGGCGGCACCTGGCGGGAGATCTTCAACAGCGACGCGGCCGAGTACGGCGGCAGCGGGATGGGCAACCTCGGCGCGGTCCAGGCCGAGGCGGTGCCGGCGCACGGCCGCGGCTTCTCGCTCCCCCTGCTGTTGCCGCCGCTCGCCGCGCTGTTCCTCAAGTGCGGGTGACCCGCTTTCGCAGGGGCGTCCGGCGGCGGGCTGGTGAGCGCGGTCACCGGCGGCGTTTGCGCTCGCGGCCCGGATCGATCAAGATGAGAACTCACTGGAGGCATCGGCCATGACGTACGTCGAAGAGATCGGGGCGACCGCGGGCAAGGTGTGGGGCTTCCTGGCCGCGAGCGGCCCGGTCAGCCTCTCCGCGCTGGAGAAGGGTGTGGACGCGCCGCGCAGCCTGGTCTACATGGCGCTCGGCTGGCTGGCGCGCGAGGGGAAGGTGGCGATCGAGCGCCGCGAGCGCACCATCCAGGTCTGGCTGACGTAGCGGGCGACGCTCGCACCGGTCCCCGGCCGCAACGCGGGGCTCGGGCTGCCGGGCGCCGGTCTCACGCCTACGGTTCCACGATTGAGAGTCCTGAACTCCTGATATCCTTGCCCGGCGGCGCCATCCAGCGCCGGCACCCCCGGGAGGGGACACCATGAGACGAGGCTTCGCCGTCGTCGTCGGCCTGTTGACCCTGTTTGCCCTCGCGCCGCGGCCCGCGAACGCGTGCACCAACCTGATCATCACGAAGGGGGCGTCGGCCGACGGCTCGACGTTCATCGCCTACGCCGCCGACTCGCACGAGCTCTACGGCGAGCTCTACCTGCAGCCCGGCGGAGTGTTCCCGGCGGGGGCCATGCGGGACGTGATCGACTGGGACTCGGGGAAGTTCCTCGGCCGCATCCCGCAGGCGCCGCGCACCTACTGGCGCGTCGGCAACATCAACGAGCACCAGGTGGCGATCGGCGAGACCACGTTCGGCGGCCGCGAGGAGCTGGCCAAGCCCGAGAAGGGCGCGCTCGTGGACTACGGCTCCCTGATGTACATCGCGCTCGAGCGGGCGAAGACCGCCCGCGAGGCGATCCAGGTCATGACCGGTCTCGCGACCGAGTACGGCTACGCCTCCGAGGGCGAGTCGTTCTCGGTGGCCGACCCGAACGAGGCATGGATCCTCGAGATGATCGGCAAGGGCGAGAACACCAAGGGCGCGCTCTGGGTCGCGCGCAGGATCCCCGACGGATACATCTCCGGCCACGCCAACCAGTCGCGAATCCACACCTTCCCCTTGCACGACCCGGCCAACTGCCTGTACGCCCCCGACGTGATCTCGTTTGCGCGGGCGAAGGGGTGGTTCTCCGGCAAGGACGAGGAGTTCTCGTTCGCCGACACCTACGCGCCGGCCGACTTCGGCTCGCTGCGCTTCTGCGAGGCGCGGGTGTGGAGCATGTTCCGCCGCGCCGCGCCGTCGGCGAAGTTGCCGTTCGATGCCGCCAAGGGCGTGCCGGCGCCGCTGCCGCTGTGGATCAAGCCCGACAAGAAGCTCGCCGTCGCCGACGCGATGGCGCTGATGCGCGATCACTTCGAGGGGACCCCCCTCGACATGACCAAGGACGTCGGCGCCGGGCCGTTCGCCTGCCCGTACCGGTGGCGGCCGATGGAGTGGGAGGTGGACGGGAAGACGTACGTGCACGAGCGCGCCATCTCGACGCAGCAGACCGGGTTCTCGTTCATCGCGCAGATGCGCTCGACGCTTCCCGACCCGATCGGCGGCGTGCTCTGGTTCGGTGTGGACGACACCTACTCGACGGTGTGGACGCCGATGTACTGCGGCATCCGCGAGGTGCCGAAGCCCTTCGCCGTCGGGGTCGCCGACCTCAACCACTTTTCCTGGGACTCGGCGTTCTGGGTCTTCAACTGGGTCGCGAACTACGCGTACTCCCGCTACTCCGACATGATCGTCGACATCCAGCAGGTGCAGCGCGAGCTCGAGGGCCGCTTCATCGCGGACCAGCCCGAGATCGACCAGGCCGCGCTCGCGCTCTACAACCAGGCGCCGGCGCTCGCCCGCGACTACCTGACGAGGTACTCGGTCGCGCAGGGCGAGATGGTGCACAAACGCTGGCGGAAGCTGGGCGAGGACCTGCTCGTCAAGTACATGGACGGCAACGTCAAGGACAGCCAGGGGAACGTCACCCACCCGGAGTACCCGAAAGCGTGGTACCGGCGGATCGTGGCCGACCACGGGAGCGTGATCATGGAGCCTCCGACCCCGACCCCCGCCCCGACCCCCACGCACTGAGAGGCGCCGCCGATAGCGTCGCCGGCTCGAATCCTCATGTAGCCTCCGGCTACACTCCGGTTCGGCCGGCTCGCGCGCCTAGCATCCGGCCCACTCTCGGCGGCGCGGCTACACGCCGCAAGCTCGGAGGCCCTGCGGTTCGCGTAGTTGCTTCTAATGTGGGGCGCGCCCGCCGGGCGCGCTGTCGTTGATCTCCACTGATGACCACTGACCACGTCGTCCCGTGCCCGGAGTCCGGCCCCCCGCCTCTGGCCGCGTTGGCCCGGCTAGGGGCGGCGCTCGGCCTCGCCGGTCATCGGCACGAAGCGCACCGGGATGACGTCGCGCTCGGGGAAGTCGGCCGCGCCGGCGCGGGTGATGACCTTGAGCTGCTGGTAGAACGCGCCCACCGGGATCACCATGCGGCCGCCGACCTTGAGCTGGTCGAGGAGCGGCTGCGGGATGTGCTCGGGGGCGGCGGTGACGATGATGCCGGCAAACGGCGCCGCCTCCGGCCAGCCGGCGTAGCCGTCGCCGGTGCGCACGTGGACGTTTGTGACCCCGAGCGACTGCAGGCGTTGCTCGGCCTCGCGCGCGAGCGCGTCGCGGATCTCGATCGTGTAGACGTGGCAGCCCATTGCGGCGAGCACCGCCGCCTGATACCCGGACCCGGTGCCGATCTCGAGCACGCGGTCGCCGGGCTTGACCTCGAGCAGCTCGGTCATCAGGCCGACGATGTACGGCTGCGAGATCGTCTGCCCCTCGCCGATCGGCAGCGGGTGGTCGGCGTACGCTTGGGCGCGTACGTCGGCCGGCACGAACATGTGGCGTGGAACGGTCCGCAGTGCGGCCAGCACGCCCGGGTCGCGCACCCCGCGCGCGGCGATCTGGCTGGTGACCATCTCGTCGCGCAGCGCCGCCCACCTCGCCTCCTGGTCGGTCGTCTTCCCGCCGCCGCATCCCCACGACCAACCTCCGGCGAGCGCGAGCATGACGAACACCCTAGAGATCCTCACATCCCGCTCCCCGCCACAAAGACATCGCGCCCCGCAACGACGGTGCGCAGCACCTTGGCTTGCAAGATCGCTGCCGGATCGCCGGCGGTTGCGTCGCGGTCGAGCACGGTGAGGTCGGCGGCGTACCCGGGCGCGATGCGCCCGCGCCAGTTCTCCTCGAACGTGGCGAACGCGGCCCAGCTCGTGTAGCCGGCCAGGGCTTCGGCGGGTGAGAGGCACTCGGCGGGGTTCCAGCCGCCAGGAGGTGTCCCCTCGGGGGTACGGCGTGTCACCGCGGCCCACATGCCGAGGCGAGGGTCGGGGCTCGCCACCGGGACGTCGGAGCCGAGGCAGAGGCGGGCGCCGGCGGCGAGGAGGGATCGCCACCGGTAGGCCCAGGCGATGCGGGTCGGCCCGAGGCGGGCCGGCGCCCACGGCATGTCCGCGATGCAGTGCGCCGGCTGCACCGAGGCGATCGCGCCCTCTTGGGCAAAGCGCGGCACATCCTCGGGGCGTACGATCTGGGCGTGCTCGACGCGCGGGCGGAGGACATCGCCGCGGGCGCCGAGTTCGCGCTCGTAGATGTCCAGCACCCTCGTCACCGCCGCGTCCCCGATCGCGTGGATGCACGGCTGGAAGCCGGCGCGCGCGGCCCGGCGGACGACGTCGGCAAGGCGGGCCTCGGAGGTGACCTCGATCCCGCGGGTCGAGGGATCGTCGCTGTACGGCGCCGAGAGCAGCGCGCCGCGCGAGCCGAGGGCGCCGTCGGCGAACAGCTTGACCGCCCGCACCGCCAGCATCCCGTCGCGGCTGACGCGCGGCCCAGCGGCGAGCTCGCCGTCGAGGAAGCCGTCGTCGTGCGTGTCGAGCATCACGTAGACGCGCAACGGCAGCGTGCCGGCGGCGTGCATCGCGCGCAGCACCGCCAGCTCGGGCGCGGCCGTGCCGGCGTCGTCGATCTGGGTGATGCCGAACGCCGCCAAGTGCCGGCAGGCGAGGCGCACGCGGCGTTCGAGGTCAGCGGCGGTGGGCGCGGGCACGACGCGGTCGAGCAGCCCCGCGGCGGCGTCGAGGAGCACGCCGGTGGGCTCTCCCGCCGCGTCGCGCACGATGCGGCCGCCCGGCGGGTCGGCGGTCGCCCGCGTGATCCCGGCGGCGGTGAGGGCGGCGGCGTTGGCGAGCGCCGCGTGCCCGTCCACCCTGCCGAGCAGCACCGGGTGGTCAGCGACCGCCGCGGAGAGCGAGCGGTTGATGGGGAAGCGTTTGTCCGGCCAGAGGTTTTGATCCCAGCCGCGGCCCAGGACCCAGACGCCCGGGGGCAGCTTCGCGGCGGCCTGGCGAACCCGGGCCACGACCTCGTCGAGGCTCGCCGCGCCATCGAGGTCGACTTCCTCGAGCGCCGCCCCGTAGCCGACGAGGTGGCCGTGGCTCTCGGTCCAGCCGGGGAAGACGTGCGCGCCGTGGAGGTCGACGACCTCGGCCGCGGCGCGCCGCCACGGCGCGGCGTCGGCGGGGGGCACGAGCGCCACGATGCGGCCGTCGGCGATCGCGATTTCGAGTCGCTGCGTGCCACCCGGGAGGTGGACGACGCCGCCGGTCAGCAGCCGGTCGCAGCGCGGCGCTCGGCCGCAAGCGGCAGCGCCGATAACGACGAGCGACAGCAAGACTGTGGCGCGTAGCACGATGCTACTCTACCCGGCGACGGCAGCCGGAGCAACGGGGAACGAGTATGCTGGCGCCGTCAAGGAGGATCGCCGATGCCCGATGACCCGATGACCCGTCGCGATCTCATCGCCACCACGGCCAAGGCCGCCGCCGTCGCGGCTGTCGCCCCCGCTCTTGCCAAGGCCGCGCCGCCGCCCGCCTCGATCCGCCCGGTTGCGATCTCCTCGATGAACGGCATCCACGCGGTCAAGCTCGCGGTCGAGCGCATGAGCGCCGGCGCGTCGCCGGTGGACGCGGCGGTGGCCGGCGTCGGACTGGTGGAGGCCGACCCCGAGGACGTGACCGTCGGCTACGGCGGGCTGCCGAACGAGGATGGGGTGGTGCAGCTCGACGCCGCCGTGATGGACGGCACGACGATGCGGGCGGGGGCCGTCGCGGCGCTCGAGCGGATCGTGCACCCGGCGCAGGTCGCGCTCGAGGTCATGCGCCACACCACCCGCATCCTTCTGGTGGGCGAGGGGGCGCTCAGGTTCGCCCGGGACTACGGCTTCCCCGAGCAGGACCTGCTCACCGAGCGCTCGCGCAAGATCTGGATGTTCTGGAAGGAGAACGCCTCGCAGCACGACGACTGGCTGCCGACCGGCAAGGAGTCGGATGACCCGGACATCCAGTGGTTCATCAAGAAGTACAGCGACGTCTACTTCCGCCCGCAGGGGACGATCCACCTGTCGGCGTGCGGCGAGGGCGGGCAGCTCGGGTGCTGCACGACCACGTCCGGTCTATTCTTCAAGATGTCGGGGCGCGTCGGCGACTCGCCGCTGATCGGGGCCGGCCTGTACTGCGACGGTGATGTCGGTTCGGCGGGGGGCACCGGCCACGGCGAGAGCAACATCATCGTGGCGGGCGGCCACACTGTCGTGGAGTTCATGCGCCACGGCTCCTCCCCCGAAGCCGCGTGCGTGGCGACGCTCGAGCGTGTCGTGCGCAACACCAAGCTCGACTACCTCAAGGACGCCAAGGGACGGCCGAAGAACAACCTCCTGCTCTACGCCGTCAACCGGGCGGGGGAGGTCGGCGGCGCCGCGATCTGGGCGGGCGAGCGGACGAAGTACGCGGTGTGCCGCGCCGGCTCGGAGCCGCAGCTGGTCGAGTGCGCGTACCTGTTCAAGAAGACGTGAAGAGTGACAAGGTAGAGGGAAGAAGGAAGAGGGAAGAGGGAGAACGGGAACCCAAACGCCGGAGTCTGGTCGGGCCGGTCGTGGTTCTCCTCACCCGGTTCCCTGCTTCCGCCTTCCCCAGTTCTCGACGCTTCACTCTTCACTCGCTTCAGCGTCGCCCAGGGCGGCGCCCAGCTCCCGGGCAAGCGTCGCCATGTCGAACGGCTTCTGCAAGAAGCGTAGTTTGCCCTCGAACACGCCGCGGCGGATCGCTTCGTCCTCGGCGTACCCGGACATGACGACTACCTGGATCTGCGGCCAGCGCGCGCGCAGTGCGGCGGCAACCTCGACGCCGTGGAGGCCGGGCAGCATGAGGTCGGTGAGCAGCGCGTCGAACGGGGGGGCGGTAGGCAGCGCGACCGCCTGCTCGCCGCTGGCGACCGCCACGGCCTCGTAGCCGAGCGCGGTGAGGACCTGCTGCAGCCCCTCGCGGGCGCCGCGCTCGTCCTCGACGAGCAGGACCCTCTTGCCGCCGGCGTGAGGCGGCGCCGTCGCGGGGCTCGTCGGCGCCGGCTGCCGCCCGATGCCGCTGTCCCGGTACGGGAGCGCGATGCGGAAGGTGGCACCCTCGCCCGGTCGGCTGGCGACCTCGATCGTGCCGCCGTGCCCGGTAACGATCCCGTGCACGACCGAAAGGCCGAGCCCGATCCCCTTCTCGGACCCCTTGGTGGTGAAAAACGGCTCGAAGATGCGCGCTCGAACCTCCTCTGGGATGCCAACGCCGGTATCCTGCACCTCGAGGACCGCGTCGCCGCCGGATGGGTGACTTGTGCGGATCGTCAGTGCGCCGCCCGCCGGCATCGCGTCCACCGCGTTGACCGCGAGGTTGACGAGCACCTGCTCGAGCTGGCCGCGGTCGGCATCGACCGGCAACGGTTCGGGGACCGGTTCGATGCCGAAACGGATGTCCTCGCGCAGGAGCCGGCGCAACAGCCGATCGGCGCTGCGGACGACATCGTTGAGGTCGATCCGCTCGGTCTTGACGACGCTGCGGTGGGCGAACAGGAGGAGCTGGCGGGCGAGGGCGGCGCCGCGGCGGATGTCCGTCTCCAGCTCGGTGACGGCCTTCGTGAGGACCTGCGGGTCACTGCCCTGGCTGCGCAGGACCTCGACCGTCCCCACGACGGCTTGCAGCAGGTTGTTGAAATCGTGCGCGACCCCGCCCGCGAGCTGTCCGATCGCCTGCAACTTCTGCGACTCGCGAAGTTGCCGGGCGAGTTGGACCTCCCCGGTCACGTCGCGTTTTACCGCGACGAAGTTGACGATCGCGCCGGCGGCGTCGCGGATCGGCGAGATCGTGGCCTCCTCCTCGTAGAGGGCGCCGTCCTTGCGCCGGTTGACGAAATGGCCACTCCACACCTCGCCCCCGGCCAACGTCCGCCACATCGCGGCGTAGAACTTGGCGTCGTGCGCGCCGCTCTTAAGGATGCGGGAGTTGCCGCCGACCGCTTCGGCCGCGCTGTAGCCGGTGACCCGCTCGAACGCGGGGTTCACGTACTGGATCGTCCCGGCGGTGTCGGTGATCACGATGACCTCGGCCGCCTGCTCGACCGCGGTCGCCAGCCGTGCCCTGATCTCCTCGGCACGTTTCGCCTCGGAGATGTCGCGGACGACGCACACCAGGCCGCCGCCCTCGATGCGCGTGAGCGAGAGCTCCTGCGGGAACTCACCGCCGTCACGCCGCCGCCCGACGGCCTCGCCGCGCCACTGCCCGCTTTGCCAGAAGACGGGCATGATCTCCTGGTTGAACCGGCGCAGCTCAACGTCGTTGTAGAGGGTCTCCCAGCTCTTGCCGAGGAGCTCCGCGGGCGCCTCGTAGCCGTAGATCCGGGCGTGGGCGTCGTTGACGTAGAGGTAGCGGCCGTCCTGGTCGAGAATCGCCATGCCGTCCATCGCCGCCGTCATGAACGCGGCCTGTTGAAGCACGAGCTGGCGCGACCGCCTCTGCTCGGTGATGTCCTCGACGGTGCCCTCGTAATAGAGCGTCCGGCCGTCCTCGCCGCGCACGACGCGGGCGCCTTCGCGAACATGGAAGACCGTCCCGTCCCGCCGCCGCCAGCGGACCTCGAGGCCGGTGATCGTGCCGTCTTGCTCCACGCGTCTCTTGAACTCGGCCCGCTCATAGTCGATGGAGTCGTGCTGATCCTCCAGGTTCCTTGCCGCGAGCTCGGCGAACGAGGCGTAGCCCAGCATGCGCACCAGGGCCGGGTTCGCCATCAGGATCCGTCCGTCGGGCGCGGTGCGGTAGACGCCGATCAGGGAGTTCTCGAAGATGCCCCTGAAGCGCTCCTCGGAGTCGCGGAGCGCAGCCGTATCCTCGGCGTCGCCCGACGGCCTCGCCGTATCCTGCCTCAGCGGAGGCCGATTCGGTGCCGCCGGTTCCGCGCGCTTGCGTTTCGTCGTGCGCATCTGAACGAAACTATGACACACGTCCGTGCGAGAGGTATCCGCCCGGGAGGCCGGCGCCGGCCGGCCACGGGGCTCAGGCTCGGGTCGGGGCAAGCTCCCGCAGGCGCTGCTCCACCTCGTCGATCACGTAGTCCGGGGTCGAAGCGCCGGCCGTCAGGCCGACGCAGGCGACACCCTCGAGCCAGGCGGGGTCGAGGTCCTCGACGCCCTGGACGAGGTAGCTGGGTTTGAAGCGGGCGCAGATGTCGTGCAGGTGGCGGGTGTTCGCGGAGTGCTTGCCGCCGACGACGAGGACGAGGTCCACCTCCGGGTCGGACGCCAGCACCCGCGCCGCGTCCTGGTTCTCTTTGGTCGCGTAGCAGATCGTGTCCGCGCGCACCGCCTTCGGGTTGGCGTCCTCGATCGCGCGCACGACGTCTTCATACTCCTCGGCGTTCAGCGTCGTCTGGTAGAAGATCGTGATCGCCGCGTACTGCGACCAGTCGACCGCCTGCGCCTGCTCGACCGTGTGGACGATGTGGTAGAAGGCGGGATCGAGGTCGTGCGTGTAGCCGATGACCTCGCGGTGGCCGGGGTCGCCGACGAAGACGAGGTGCGCGCCGGCGGCGCGCGCGTGCTGCGATGCGTGATGGATGTCGTAGACGAACTTGCACGTCGTGTCGAGGACCTCGAGGCCGCGCCGCCGCGCTCCTTCGTGGAACGAGGGCGGCACCCCGTGGGCGGAGAACACGATCACCCCGTCCGCCACCTCGTCCATCGTCTTGACGGTGCGCACGCCCAGACCGGCCATCTCCTCCACGACGCGCTCGTTGTGCACCACCTGGCCGAGGATCGCGCCGCGACCGCCGCCCCGGGCGAAACGCTTCACCTTGATGTCCGCGACGCGGACGCCGGAGCAGAACCCGTACTTGGCCGCGCGCTTGACCTTCATCGCCCCTCCGCCGTCACGGTGCAACAAACCCCTCCGGGGCGAGCTTCCCGAGCCGGCGGCGGTACGCGGCGATCGCCGCCAGGGTGTCCTCGACGTGGTCGCCGCCGAACTTGGCGAGCAGCGCCCGCGCGAGGACGAACGCGAGGGCGGCTTCGGCGATCACGCCGCACGCCGGCACCGCGGTCACGTCGGAGCGTTCGTACGCGGCCCGGGCCGCCTTCCCAGTGGCAAGGTCGACGGACGGCAGCGCCTCGCGCAGCGTCGCGATCGGCTTCATGTAGGCGCGCACGACGACCTCCTGGCCGTTGGAGACGCCGCCCTCGATCCCCCCGGCGTGGTTGGAGCCGCGCCGCAGGCCGCGCCGGCCGGGCAGGATCGGGTCGTGCGAGCGCGAACCCGGCAGCCCGGCGGTCTCGAAACCGGCGCCGATCGCGACGGCCTTGATCGCCTGGATCGCCATGATCGCCTGCGCGAGCTGCCCATCGAGGCGGTCCTCCCAGCGCGCGTATGAACCGAGCCCCGGTGGGACCCCGCGTGCGACCACGCCGAGGACGCCGCCGAGCGTCTCGCCGGCGTGCTTGGCGCGGTCGACCAAGGCGACCAGTTCGTCCTCGCAGCCGGGAGCCACGGTGCGCAGCGGCGAGCCGTCGTCCACCTGCAGCAGGTCCGCGAACGAGGGCGGCCCCTCGCGCAGCGTGACGCCGCCGAGGGCCAGCACACCGGAGCGGATCTCGCAGCCGCAGCGGGCCAAGAGCTGCTTGCACACGGCACCGGCGGCGACGCGCGCGGCGGTCTCGCGTGCCGAGGCGCGCTCGAGGACGTTGCGCAGGTCCTCGCCGTGGCCGTATTTCCAGGCGCCGGCAAGGTCGGCGTGACCGGGCCGCGGGGCGGTAGGCCGGCGCTTGGCGGCGGCCGCCGGGTCCACGCCCCAGGGGTCCATCACCTTCGACCAGTTGTCCCAGTCGCGGTTGGGGACCGCGATCGCCAGCGGCGAGCCGAGTGTGACGCCGTCGCGCAGCCCGGCGCGGACCTCGGCGCGGTCGTGCTCGATCTTTTGGCGGCCGCCGCGGCCGTGCCCGTGCTGGCGGCGCGCGAGCTCGCGGTCGATCCCGTCCCGATCGAGACGGAGGCCGGCCGGGAGGCCCAACAGCACCGCGAGGATCTCGCGGCCGTGCGATTCGCCAGTGGTGACCAGTTCGAGTGCCATCTGTCGCTTTCCTCCCCCCGCAGCCACGCTCACGCTAGCATAGCGGCCGCCCGCCGGGCGGCCGGCCTTGCGCGCCGAGCGGGCCGGACGTATGCTCGAACATGATGCGCCGGGTGTTGCTCGGGTTCGTGATGATCGCTGCTGTCGGTATGGCGAGCGGGGAGGAGCTGTTTGTCCCCATGGTGGCCCAGTGTCAGGGACTGGACGGCGCGTGGTGGAACACCGAGGTCTGGATCGCCAACCCAACGGTCGACACCGGTTCGTACGCGGCGGTCTTCCTCCCTGCGGGACAACCCAACCTCGAAGGCTTGCGCGCGGATCCGCCGCCCGAGGACCTGCCGCCGGGCGCCACGGTCTACCGCAACGACCTCATCCCAGAGGGCGGCATCGGCGTTCTCCGATTCATCACCACACCGGGCGTCGTGGTCTTCAGCAGGGTGTTCAACGCAGCCGGCCGCGGGTCGTTCGGACAGGGGATACCGGCGATGCCGAGGAGCGCGGCGACGCGGCCGGGGGAGATCGCGCAGCTCGTCGGCCTGCGTCGCACGCCCGCGTTCCGCACCAACATTTCGCTGTTCAATCCGTCCACCGAAAGCGGGGTGGTGCACGTCCGCCTCTACCTCCAACGCGGCGAGGTGGCGGGTGAGGAATCGTACCGGCTCGCGCCCGGCGGATACCTGCAGCTCGTCGATGCCCTTCACGCCCTTGGGGTCGCGCGCGGCGAGCACGTACGCGCGGAGGTGACGGGCACGGTCCCGTTCTTCGCCTTCGCGTCGGTGATCGACGCCCGGTCGGGCGCCCCGACGCTGGTGCCCGCGGCGCACTGAACCCGCTGAGACAATGGAGCAGGGAAAAGGCGCGCGCGCGTCCGCCGGGTTGCGCCGCGCGCTGCGGCGCCAGTGGCGGCGGCTGCGGTACCTGGCCCATCCCCCCGCGGTGAGGTTCATCTACGACCCGGCGTACGAGCGCAACATCACCGGCGTCCCCCTCGACCCGCTGCGCGCCGACCGCATCCTGGCGTTCCTCGCCAACGAGAGGTTTATCCGGCCCGAGGAGATCTCGGCGCCGCAGCCCGCCGCGCTCAAGAACATCCTGCTGGTCCACGCGCCGGAGTACCTGGACGCGCTCCAGCGCCCCGAGACGCTGACCAGGATCCTCGGGCTCGAGGTGAGCGACGACGAACTCGACGGCGTGCTCGACCTGCAGCGGCTCATGGTCGGCGGCACGATCCAGGCGACGCGCTGGGCGCTCGCGGCCCGGTGCGCCGCGGTCAACCTCGGGGGCGGCTTCCACCACGCCGGCCGCGGTCGCGGCATGGGGTTCTGCGTGTTCAACGACCTCGCCGTGGCGATCGTACGACTGCGGCAACGCGGCTTCACCGAGCGGGTGCTCGTGGTGGACCTCGATCTCCACGACGGCAACGGCACCCGCGAGATCTTCGCCGGGGACCCAACGGTGCATACCTTCTCCGTGCACAACGACCATTGGGGCGACACCGACGCGGTCGCGTCCACAAGCATCGCCCTCGGCGGCGGGGTCGGCGACGAGCTGTACCTCGGCACGCTGCTCAAGGCGCTCCCGCCGGTCGTCGAGTCGTTCCGGCCGGGCCTGGTGCTCTACCTCGCCGGTTGCGACGTCGCGAGCGACGACAGGATCGGTAACTGGAAGATCACCGCCGAGGGGATCTTCGCCCGCGACCGCTTCGTGGTCGACCTCGTGCGCCGCCAGGGTGCGCGTCTGGTGGTGGTGCTCGGCGGCGGGTACGGCGACGCCTCGTGGCGTTACTCAGCGCGGTTCCTCGCCTGGCTTCTCGCCGGGTCGGCGATCGAGCCCCCCGACAACGAGGAGCTGACCCTGATGCGCTTTCGCCAGATCAAGGCCACGCTCGACCCGGTGCGCATGACCTCGACCACCGGCCATGGCGGCTGGGAGCTCACCGAGGACGACCTGGTCGGCATCCTCCCAGGCGTGCCGCGGCATACGCGCTTCCTCGAGTACTTCTCGAAGGTCGGGATCGAGCTCGTCCTCGAGCGCTTCGGGATCCTGCAGCAGCTCCGCGCCCGCGGGTACAAGGCCCCGGTCGTTCACCTCGAACTCGATCACCCGCTCGGACAGACCCTGAAGATCTTCGGCGGCGCCGACCGCCGCGAGTTGCTGGTCGAGCTGCGGGTGCACCGGAGCACGCGCGCGGTCCTCGGGTGCGAGGTGCTCGAGATCGAGTGGCTGCTGCTGCAGAACCCGCGCGAGCAGTTCACGGGAAGCCGCGCCCCGCTGCCGGGGCAGCAACATCCGGGGCTCGGCATGCTGCGGGAGGTCTTCGGCTTGCTGGTGGTGGTGAGCGAGACGCTCGCTCTCGACGGCATCGTGTTCCGGCCCAGCCACTACCACGTCGCGGCGCTGTCCCACCGTTACACCCGCTTTCTCGACCCGGCGGCGGAGGCGCTCATGCGGGCGCTCGATCGCGTGCTGGCCGAGACGCCGCTCGAACTCGCGTCGCGGGCGGTCGAGGAGGGGCACATGGTCCGGGTTGCGACGGGCGAGCCGGTCCGCTGGGAGGGGTGGACGCTGGCGTTGGCCGCGACCGACCGATTGCGGGCGCACATCGAAGGGGACACGTACGAGGAAGCCGTGCGCGCGGCGGCGCCCGATCTGAGCCTGGTGCTGAGCGAGGAGCCCCGGCAGTGAGCGCCGGCCGCCGCCGTCAGACGACGGCGCTGTAGGCGGCGCCGCGGGGATGGTCCTCGACTTTCCGGCGGCGCTTCTCGAGGTACATCCGGTCGTCGGCTTCGCGCAGCGCCGCCTCGGGCTCGCCGCGAGGGGCGAGGCTGGCGATCCCGACCGAGATGCGGCACGGCGGCGTCCCCTCCTCGCCCAGTGCGAGGTCCGCGCGCAGCTTCTCCACGCGCGTCCCGGCGGCCTCCGGGTCGAGCCCGGGCGCGATGACGAGGAACTCGTCGCCGCCGAACCGGAAAAGGGTGTCGTCGCTCCGGAAGGTGCGCCTGAGCGCGGCGGCGACCCGCAGCAGGCAGGCGTCGCCGGCGATGTGTCCGAACCGGTCGTTGATGTCCTTGAAGTTGTCCACGTCGAGAAAGATCACGGCGGCGCCGGCGGCCCGCACCCGCTCCATCTCGTCGCGCAACCGGCGCCGGTTCGCCAGCGCGGTCAGCGGGTCGAGGTCCACGAGCTGGCGCAGACTCTCCTGGGATACGAGCAGCTCCCGGTTGAGGTGCTCGAGGTGCTGCGAGGACGACCCCTCGATCACCACGAGGATCGCCAGCGCCATGAACAGCTCGGCCCCGGCGTCGAGGAACGGGGCGTACTGCGTCTGGCGAGCGAGCGCCGTGCCGCCCCACACCGTCGGGAGCAGCACCGGCACGTAGAGGAGAAAGAGCACGCCCTCCGCGAGCAACGCGGTCCCCAACCAGCGCGAGCGCGGAACGCGCCGTCGGCGCAACACCCACACCGCGCCGGAGGTGAGGAAGCCGCCGGCCATGAGGGACATGCCGAACTGGAGGAACTCGCGAGTCGGGGCGAGCAGGCCGAGGGCAAGGCTCCACGCGCCCACGGCCGCGACGATCCACCGCAGCCGGAGGGTTTGGACCCCGCCGGGCCGGAAGTGGTTACGGGCGCCGGTCACCAGCAGGAGGACATAGGCGGTCTTGAACCCGACGTACGCGGAAAGCGCCGCGCGCACGGCGAGCGGCGGTGAGAGGGCCGTTGCCAGGAACGCAGAGCTGATCGCTGCGGTGTCGGCGATCCACGCCGCCGCCCAGATGCGGATTTCCTGCAGGCGGATCGTCCGCATGAGGGCGATGAAGAAGGCGGCCAGCAGCGTCGCGGTCCCGAGCTGGACCCCGAGCGACCAGCGCGCCAGCAACTCGACCTCGGAACTCACGGTGTCCGTCCCCCAGCCGTTGTTCAAACGCCGGCTGCACTCGAGCTATTCCTCACCTCGCTTCGTGGCTTACTTGGGGAGCGGTCTCGATATGGGGCGTGACCGCCGGGCGCGCGGTCGTTACACGTCGATGTCGGCGCGGCCCGCGAGCTGGTCGAGCGTCGCGACCGCGTGGCGCAAGTGGGGGATCACGATCGAGCCGCCCACAACGAGGCCGACGTTGAGGGCGTCCACGACCTCGGGCGTGGTCCAGCCGGCCTTGACGCATTGGATGAGGTGGTAGTCCACGCAGTCATTGCAGCGCAGGACGAGCGAGGCGACGAGGCCGAGCAGCTCCTTGACCCGGCCGGGCAGGGCGTCGTCCCGGTACGCGGCGTCGTCGAGGTTGAAGAACCTCTTGATGCCGAGGTGGTCCTGGTGCAGGACCGACGCATTGGCGGCGCGCCGTGCCGCGATGAACTCGTCGATGTCGCTCATGTCCCCTCCACCTTGGAGCTTCAAGCTACCGCAACTCCGAGGCCGCTTCCAGTGGCGCCCGCGGGCCGGCCGCGCGTGGAGCGCCGCAACCGCTGCGGAAGTGACGGGGATCGCACCCTGTGCGGCGGTGTCGAGTACAATCACCGGCTGTGAAGCGTTTCCTCGCCCTCGCCCTCGGCTGTCTCGCGCTGGCCGCAACGATTTCGGAAGGTGCACGCCCGGCGCCGCGCCGGCGGCGGATGAGCCGGCCGGCCAGCCTGGTCTGGTACGCCGAGACGCTCGACGGCAAGCCGGTCGAGGCGCGAGAGCCCGACGAGCCGATCAACCCCGCCTCGGTGCTCAAGATCGGCACCTCGCTTTGGGCGCTCGAGCGGCTCGGCCCCGACTTCCGCTTCGAGACGCGGTTCTTCGCCCGCGGTACGATCGATCCGGTCAAACAAACGCTGCACGGAGACCTCGTCGTCCAGGGCGGCGGCGACCCCGACTTCCAGGTGGAGAACGCGTTCCTGGTCGCTCGCGCGCTGAACGAGCTGCACGTGACCCAGGTGACCGGCGCCCTCATCGTCAACCAGCGGTTTTGGATGGGGTGGGAGAACGGTTCCGAGGGGCGTCAACCCGACCCGGTCAAGCGCGGGCTGCTGATGGCCACGCGGCTGCGCCAGGCGCTCGACCCGAGGCGCTGGAACGGGGCGACACGAGCAACGTGGCGCGAGTTCGCCTTGCGGCGGGGGCTCGACGAGCGGCGGCCGCCCCGGGTCGTGGTCGCGCGGGGTGTTGGCGTGAACGGCCACGCCGAGCCGGGCGAGATGCTCGTTGTCCACCGCTCGCAGCCGCTCGTCGATACGTTGCGGCGGTTCAATTGCTACTCGAACAACGACATCGAGCGTGTCGCTGCGGCCATAGGCTCGGTTGACGAGCTCGCCGCGTTCGTAGCCGAGCGCTGCGGTGTGCCGCGCGACGCCGTCGAGCTGCAGACCGCCTCGGGCCTGGGCGAGAATCGCCTCACACCGCGGCTGATCGTGCACCTGCTGCGCCAGTTCAAGGCCACCTGCGAGCGCCTCCACCTTCCGGTCGAGTCGCTACTTCCGGTCGCGGGGTGCGACCCGGGCACCGTGACTCACCAGTTCCCCAAGCTGGCAGACGGCCCGAACACCACGGCCGTCGTGGGCAAGACAGGCACCCTCACCACCACCGACGGCGGCATCGCGGTGCTCGCCGGCATCGCCCGTACCGCCCAGGGCGACCTCCTGTTCTGCGTCGCCGTGCCGCATGCGGGCGGCCGGCTCAGGGGCGCGCGGTACGCCGAGGAGAAGTGGGTGCTCGACCTGCTCGCCGCGCACGGCGGCGGCCAGCCCCGCCCCTGCGGCGGG
>NCBR01000200.1 GCA_002279285.1 Acidobacteria bacterium 37-71-11 | reverse complement strand
CCGTACGGCATGGTGCTCGTCACCGGCCCAACCGGCTCCGGCAAGACGACCACGCTCTACGCGGCGCTGTCCGAGATCAAGACGGTCGAAGACAAGATCATCACGATCGAGGACCCGGTCGAGTATCAGCTGCGCGGCATCACGCAGATCCCGATCAACGAGAAGAAAGGCCTGACGTTCGCGCGCGGCCTGCGGTCGATCCTGCGCCACGACCCGGACAAGATCATGGTGGGCGAGATCCGCGACGAGGAGACGGCACAGATCGCCGTGCAGTCGGCACTCACCGGCCACCTGGTCTTCACGACCGTACACGCGAACAACGTCGTCGACGTGCTCGGGCGCTTCCTCAACATGAACGTGGACCTCTACAACTTCGTCTCGGCGCTCAACTGCGTACTCGCGCAGCGGCTGGTGCGCCGCATCTGCCCGCACTGCCGGCGCGAAGCCAAGGTCTCCTTGCAGCAACTGGAGGAGTCGGGACTTTCCGCCGAGGCGGTCCGTGGGGTCACGTTCTTCGCGGGTGCCGGGTGCATCGAGTGCAACGGGACCGGCTTTCTCGGCCGCAGCGCGATCTCCGAGCTCATGGACCTCTCCGATAACATCCGGGCCCTGATCCTGGAGAAGCGCCCCGCCGCGGAGATCAAGCGGGCCGCGAGGGCGGAGGGGATGAAGTTTCTGCGCGAGTCGGCGCTCGAGCGCGTGTTCGCCGGCGTGACGACGCTCAAGGAAGTCAACAAGGTGACGTTCGTCGAATGAGAATTCTCGAACTGCTCCAGACCCCCCCTCCCGTGCACGCCTTCACGGCGGCCGAGGGTCAGCTCGTGTACGGCCGGCTCGGCGGCCGGCGGGACGCGCTGGCGCGCATCGAGCGCGCCCCGCTGGAGCGCGACTGGTTCAGGCTCGGGCCCATCGGTTTGCTCCAGGTCGACCGCCAGGCGCTCGCGGCGGCGCTCGCCGCACTCGTGCGACAGATCGAGAAGGCGCCGAAGGACGCAAGCTTCGTGGCGCCCAACGCCTGGGTCCGCAGCGTCGTGATCGATGCGGAAGAGCTGCCGCGCCAGCGCGACGAAGCCGATGACGTCGTGCGCTGGCGCTTGAAGAAGCTCCTCCCCTGCCGGCCGGAGGACGTGCGACTCGACTACATCTCCGGCGGGAGTCATGGGCGGATGCTGGTGGTGCTCGCCCTCGACCGGCCGCTCGCAGCGGTGGAGGAGACGTTCGCCTCGTCGGGCATCCACCTGGGGCGGATCGAGCCGGCGGCGCTGGCCCTCACCGCGCTCCTGCCGCCGTCCGCCACCCCGATCCTGCTCGCGGCGGTCGAGGACCTCTCGCTCGCGCTGGTGGTGCTGGCCGAGGGAAAGCCGGTGCTGCTCCGCAACAAGCCGCTGCCCGCCGACCCCGAGCGCGCCGAGCGGTTCATCGTCCGGGAGCTCGGGCGCACGCTCGCGCACGCCCGCGAGCAGGAGGGGCTGGCGGGTCCGGTCGACGTCTGGTCAACACGCTCGCCGTCGGCACGGGACGCGTGCCGGCGGCCGCCGGCGTGCAGGACGTGCGCCTCTGGTCGTTGCTCGGGACGGCGTGGGCGGGGGCATCGTGATGGGCCGGCCCAACCTCGCGGCGCGGCCGTTCGAGAACGTCCGCCCGATTTGGGTCGCGGGCGGCGCGCTGGCGCTGGCGGCGCTGGTCCTCACCGCCGTGAGCCTGGGGGATTTTGTCTCGGCCCACGGCCGGGAGCGGGCGGCGGCCGGGTCGCTTGCCCGCCTGCGGTCGCGCCATGCGGAGCTGGTCACGAAGGTGGAGGCCGCCAACCGCCAGCTCGCGGCCGTCGGCTGGAAGAGGCTCCAGGGCGAGACCACCTCGCTCGAGGACGTCGTGGCCCGCCGCAGGCTCGTCTGGAGTCAACTCCTGGCCGACCTCGAGCGCGTCGTGCCGTGGGACATCCGGCTGGTGAGCATCACCCCCTCGGTCGCCAAGGACGGCTCGCTCCAGATCGGCCTGGACGGCCTGGCCACCGGCCGGGACGCGTGGCTCAAACTGATCGCCGCGCTCTTCGCCGACCCCAGGTTTTCCGATCCGCTTCCGAGGTCGGAGGAGGCGCCGTCGGCCAGGAACGGACTGGGGTACCGGTTTTCGCTTTCGGTGCGGTACTGGCCGGAGGGCAAGCCATGAGCGACTGGAGGCCTTGGCTCCGGCTCTGGTACCTGTGGGCGCCGCCGGCGGCGCTCGTGGCGCTCAACGCCGTCTGGCTGGCCGGAGTGCGCGGCGCGTTCCTCGGGCGCGGCTCGGCACTGGCGCACGAAGTCGCTGCGACCCAGTCGGAGGTCGCGAAGCTCGAAAGGCAGGCGCAGCAGCTCCAGCGCGCGCAGCAGGCCTTGGCGAACCTGCAGGAGAACCTGGGCACGCTGAGGAAGGAACAGATGGCGCCGATGCGCGATCGCCTGATACCGTTCCTCAACGACGTCATCAAGCGGACCGAAGCGTCGGGCCTACGGCCGGACCGCATTACCTATTCGGTGAAGCGCGAGCCGAAGTCGGGTCTCGTCTACTTCAGCGCCCACTTCGACGTCAAGGGGAGCTACGAGCAGATCCGGAGGTGCGTCTTCGAGCTCGAGACTTCGCCCCAGTTCATCCTCCTGGAGGGCCTGACGCTGCACGGGGCGGACACCGCGACGTCGCTCGACGTCGGCGTGCAGTTCGGGGTCGGGACGTACTTCGCCGACCTCGATGAGGGCCTGATGAAGCAGCTCGGCGTCCACGAGGTGTCCAGTGGCGGCTAAGCCGGGGGCGAATGGCAACAAGGCCGTGCTTCTCGCGGTTCTCCTCGCGGTGCTGGTCGTGGTGGCCGTCGTGAGGCTCCGGCCGGCGCTGGCCCCGGGGGTCGAGGCCGGCCGCGGCGCGGCGCTGCGGATCGGCAGCTACGCGGTGCCGGAACTGGGCTGGGACCGGTCGCAACGGCGCGTCGTCCCGACGCCGGCCGTGGGGCGCAACCTGTTCACCTTCGGGGCGCCGCCGACGCCGACCCCGGACCGCAGACCGACGATCTCGCCGCCGCCCCCTCCTCCCCCGACCCCCACCCCCACACCGGCCGGGATCTATGTGAACGGCAAGTGGATCCTGCCTCCGCCGCCGCCGTTCACGCTTGCCTATCTCGGCTGGCTCGGCCCGGATCGGCTGCCGGTGGCGATCTTCCGCGACGGCGACAATGTACTGGCGGTGCCCGTAGGAGAGAGTGTGAAGCAGAAGTTCATCGTCCGTGAGGTCGGTCCGACCGGTGTGACGGTCGGTTTCGTGGGTTACCCCACGAACGTGGTCAACAAGGTTCCGCTTGCGAGGTGAGTGTGACGACGAGGTCAGTCAGAGTCGCGGTCGGTTTGCTCCTTGCCCTGGGGTTGCTGGCGTCCTGCGCCACGTACCGGTACAGCCGGCAGGCGAGCGACGCGGTGCAGGCCCAGAACTGGGACGGAGCGGTGTACTTCTACCTCGAGGCGCTCGCCAGAGACCCCGGCAACGTGCACTACAAGATGGCGTTGGAGCGGGCGCGCCTGAAGGCGGGCGAGGAGCACTTCCGCCGGGGCATGCAGTTCAAGGAGGCCGGGGCGTTCGAGCGCGCCGCTTCGGAGCTCGATCTCGCCGTACAGTTCGACCCGACGCACCAGTACGCCGCGGTCGAGCTGGAGAAGGTGCGCAAGGACATTCAGGTCCTCGACCAGGAAGGAGGCCCCGCCAAGCTGGAGGAGATCAAGAAGGCGGCCTCGGAGATGAAGGTCAAGCCGCCGGTGCTCAACCCCGCGTCGGACGAGCCGATGAGCCTGTCGTTCCCGAACCCGACCAACGTCCGCGACATCTACAAGGCGATCGGCCAGGCGTTCGGGATCAACATCCTGTTCGACAACAAGATGCGCGATCAAAAGCTGTCCATCGAGTTGAAGAACGTCACCGCCCGCGAGGCGCTCGAGTCGGTCATGCAGGCCGCCGGCCACTTCTACAAGGTGCTCGACCCCAAGACCGTGATCGTGGTCGAGGACACGCCGCAGAACCGCCGCGACTACGAGGACCTGGTGGTGAAGACGTTCTTCCTCTCCAACGCGGACGTGAAGGACATCGCCAACATGCTGCGCGCCCTCATCGACGCGCGGCGGATCGCGATCAACGAACAGCTCAACTCGCTCGTGATCCGCGACACCGCCGACAAGGTGGCGATCGCCGAGCGGTTGATCGACGCCAACGACAAGGCCAAGGCCGAGGTGTTGGTCGACGTCGAGCTCATGCAGGTCGACACCAACAAGCTGCGCGACATCGGCATGTCGCTGTCGTCGCAGAAGTTTACTGCCAACTTCGATGCCACCAAGCTCGGCGGCTCGACCGCCACGTCCCCCCTCTACCTGAACCAGCTCGGGAGCATCTCCCGCTCGATGTGGAACATGGCGGTGCCGAACGTCGTGCTCAACCTGATCAAGTCGGCCGGCGAAACCGAGACGCTCGCCCAGCCCCAGCTCCGCATCACGGAGCGGGAGAAGGCGAGCCTGGTCATCGGGCAGAAGGTGCCGATCCCGACGACGACGTTCAACACGACGCAGACGATCGGCGGCAACATCGTGCCGATCACCGCGTTCAACTACCAGGACGTGGGCATCAAGCTCGACATCGAGCCGAAGGTCCACCACAACAACGAGGTCACCCTCAAGCTCAAGGTCGAGGTTTCGGACCTCGGCACGGCGATTGCGGTCGCCGGGCAGCCGAACCAGTACCCGATCAACACCCGCAACATCGACACGACGATCCGCCTCAAGGACGGCGAGACGTCGCTGCTCGCGGGGCTGCTCAAAGAAACCAAGGCCACCACCGACACCGGCCTGCCGTGGCTCTCCGACATCCCGATCCTCGGCCGGCTGTTCAGCGACACCTCCAAGCAAGTCACCCAGACCGACCTCATCCTCACCCTGACCCCGCACATCATCCGCTACCCCGACATCACCGAGGAGGACCTCGCGCCGCTGTGGGTCGGGACCGAGAACCGGATCACCATCTTCGGGAACTCGCCGAGGGTGCAGTCGGCGGTGGCGGGGAACCCGCTCGGGGGGGCGTCTCGCCGCGCGATGCCGGGGTTCGGCCCCGGTTTCGGCCCTGGCCTCGGGGCGGGCGCGCCGGAGGCGATGGAACCCGAGACGTCCGCTCCACAGGAACAGCCGTCGCCACCTATGTCGACCGCGCCGACCGGTGTCGTGCCGGCACCGGCGGCAAGACCACGGCTGAACCTGCCGGGAACGGTGCTCAACCCGGTCCCAGGCGGGGGAAGCGCGCAGAACACGGTCCCCGATTCGGCGGCCTCCGGTCAGAGCGTCGCCCAGGGCATGACGGCGTCGACTCAGGCCGTGCAGGCATCGGCGCAGAGCGTGACGGCCACGGCGCTGGCGACGGACGCCAGCGGCCTGCCCGCACTCACGTTCTACCCGGCGAGGCTCCCGGTCGTCGTCGGGAGCGAGGGCGTGATGCAGGTCGTGCTCGATTCCGGCGTCTCCGGGTTGACCGGCCCGCTGCACATCGCCTACGACCCGGCGCGGATCGAAGTCACACGGATCGAGGGCGGCGTGCTGCCGGGCGACGGCGGCGAGGTCCAGGCGAACGTTTCGCACACCCCCAACCTGGGGTGGATCACCGTGACCTGGAACGGACGCGTGACGGGGAGCGGCACGTTACTGAACATCGTGGTGCGGCCGCACGAGGCTGGGGAGCTGCCGATGATCTTTGCGGGGCCGGTCGGGGCGGTCGTCGCCCGCAACGGCACGGTGGTGGCGGTGCCGTCGCCGGCAGCCGGGGGCGCGCGGTGAGAAGAGCCAACCGCGGCTTCACCGTCGCCGAGCTCGTGATGGTCACGGCGCTGGTGGCGATCCTGGCCGCGGTCGCGGTGCCGACGGCGCGCTTCACCATGAAGCGCGAGCGCGAAGCCGAGTTACGTCTCGACCTGCGTTTGATGCGCAACGCGATCGACAACTACAAACAGCTGGCGGACCAGGGGATGATCAAGGTCGAGGTCGGCACCGAGGGGTATCCGAAGACGCTCGAGGACCTGGCGCAGGGAGTGACCATCGTGGGCCAGCTGACGAAGCGCAAGTTCCTGCGGCGCATCCCCATGGATCCGATGACCGGCAAGGCCGAGTGGGGGTTGCGCTCCTACCAGGACGAGATGAACTCGGATTCGTGGGGAGGGCAAGACGTGTACGACGTCTATTCGCTCTCCGGTGGCACCGCCCTCGACGGCACAAAATACAAGGACTGGTAGCGATGAGACAGGGCACAGGCGATACGAAAGCGGGCGCCGGGCGCCGGGCACCGGGCATCCCGCGCCGGGGGTCACTCCCGGTGCGCGGGGGGGGCACGGGGGGTCGAGAGCGTCCGGGTGTGGGGTGGAGTGGACGCGGGACCCCCCGGCAGGAGAGCTCCGCGCGCCGGGATTCACTCCCGGTGCGCGGGGGGGGCACGGGGGGTCGAGAGCGTCCGGG
>NCBR01000199.1 GCA_002279285.1 Acidobacteria bacterium 37-71-11 | reverse complement strand
GGTTGCGACCACGAGGGCGCCGTCGGCCCCTTCGAGGCGCAGCGCGACCGTCCCGGGGATCGAGTGCGAGACCGGCAGAGCGCGGACCGTGAACGCGCCTGCCGCCACGGTGCTCCCCGGCTGCAGCTCGCGCGTTACGATCGCCGTACCGTTGGCGATGGCGCGGCGCGCCCACACCAGCGTCGTGCGGCTCGCCGCCACCTCGATCGCGGGATACGCCTCGCGCAGGAACGCGATCCCTTTGACGTGGTCGTCGTGCGCGTGCGTCAGGACGACCGTCGAGGGAGGCCCCCCGCCGATCGCGCCGAAGTCCGGGACCTCGTACCCGACGCCGAACGCCGCGAGGTCCGAGAACGCGGCGCCGGCGTCCACGAGCACCCGCGAGCCGCCTTCGTCCTCGACGAGAAGCGAGTTGGCGCCGAACTCGCCGAGCCCGCCCAACGCCACCAACTTCGCCATCAGGCCCTTCCCTCGCCGTGCCGCCCCGCGGCGCCCGACTCGGCGATGGCCCGTCCCAGGGCGAGCCACGCATCCCACGCCAGCTCCTGCGGCCGCGCACCCGGATCGACACCGGCGGCCGCGCACGCCGCGGCGATCCCGGCCGGCGCGGCGGCCGCGGCCAGCGGGTTGGCGATCTTCTTCCGCCGCTGCGCGAACGCGAGCGACGCGAGCGAGAGACCACGCTCGATCGCGGCCGCCGGCGCCGGGTCCGGCCGCAGCCCGATCCGGACGACCGCCGAGTTCACCTTGGGCGGCGGGGCGAAGCGTCCCGGCGGGACCGTGAACAGGATCTCGGCCCGGCCGTAGGCTTCAGTCTCGAGCGTCATCAGCCCCCGGTTCCTCCCCCCCGGCGGCGCCACCATGCGCTGGGCCACCTCGAGCTGCACCATCACCACGAGCAGCGCGAACAGGTCGCGGCGGGGGAGGAGGCGGCGCACGATCGCCGTCCCGACGCTGTAGGGGAGGTTCGCGGCCACCTGCCAGGGCCCACCTGCCGCGAGCGCGTCGAGGTCGTCGGCGAGCGCGTCGGCGTGCCGGACCTCGAGGCCGGGGGGATCGCCCAGGCGCCTGGCGAGCCCCGCGGCGAGGGCGCCGTCAAGCTCGACGGCGCGCACGTGGCCGAAGCGCTCGAGGAGCGGCCCGGTCAAGGCACCGCGCCCCGGGCCGATCTCCAGCACCCGCGGCGGGTCGCCGGCGAGCGCCGCCGCGATCGCGCGCGCAGTCGCTGCGTCGCGCAGGAAGTGCTGCCCGAGCCTCTGGCGCCGCGTGCGCACGGTTGCCACCCCCGTCCTGTCCTGCCTACAATACCTGCATCCGGAGGTCCCGGGCGCGCCTTGCGGCGCCGCGCGCCGTCCGCGAACGCTCCGGGTCGGAATTTGCGCGGCCGCGGCCGCGCTTGCATGCACGCGAACCCGGGGACGGAGCGGATGCGCCCCCGAGAGAGAGGAAGGATTCAATGTCAGGAAAGGTCACGCAGGTCACCGACGCCACGTTCGAAGCCACGGTGGTCAACGCCGACAAGCCCGCGATGGTGGATTTCTGGGCCACCTGGTGCGGGCCGTGCCGCATCATCGCCCCGCACGTCGAGGCCCTCGCCGAGGAGTTCGCCGGCAAGGCCATCGTCGCCAAGGTGGATGTGGACTCGAGCCGGCAGACCGCGATCAAGTTCGGCATCCAGTCGATCCCGACGTTGCTGTTCTTCAAGGGCGGCAAGATGGTGGACCGGGTCATCGGTGCGGTGGACAAGAAGGTCCTCAAGGAGAAGCTGGCCGCCCTGCTGTGACGGGCCCGGATATGAGCCCTGCGCAAGGCCGTTCGCCCCACGCCGGCGCGGCCCGAACGGGCCCGCAGCAGGCGACGGTCGCCGGGCCGCGGGGACCGGTCGCGTACGAGCGCTGGGGCGGCGGCCCGCCGTTGCTCCTGCTCGCCGGCCTCGGCTCGCGCGCCCGGTTGTGGGGCGAGCTGCCCCGGCTGCTCGCCGATCGGTTCACCGTGCTCGCCCCCGACAACCGCGGCGTGGGCGGCTCGCGCGGCGGCGAGAGGTTTACCCTCGCCGGCGCCGCCGATGACGCCGCGGCCGTGATCGCCCACGCCGGGGTCGACGCCGCCGGGGTCGTCGGCGTCTCGATGGGCGGCCTCATCGCCTGCCAGCTCGCCGTGCGCCACCCCGACGCGGTGAGCCGGCTCGTAGCCGCCTCGTGCGCCGCCACGGTGACCCCGTCCCACCAGAGGGTCATGCGCTTCTTCGAGATCGCGTTCACGCGCCTGGAGCCGGCCGAGGCCGCCGAGGCGTTCATGGCGTTCGCGTTCGCCAGCGCGTTCGCCGACAAGTACCCCTCCTTCGTCGACCAGGCCGCGAAGCTGTGGACGCTCGACCCCGACGACCGGCCCGGCGCGCTGCAGCAGCTCGAGGCCCTGCAGACCGGCTGGGACATGCGCGCCGAACTCGCGGCGGTCGCCTGCCCGGCCCTGGTGCTGGCCGGCGAGTACGACCCGCTCGTCGCAGCTGCCGCGACCCGCGAGCTGGCGGCCGCGATCCCCGAGGCGCGCTTCCGCGAGGTCCCGGGCGCCGCCCACTCGGTCCTCGCCGAGGGCGGCGCGGCGCTGCTCAACGAGGTCCTCGAGTTCCTCCTGACTTAGTCGGGACACGTGGCGGCCGGGGTATAATCGCTTCGTGACTGGGTCGCAGGATCTCGATCCGGGACGTGACGCGCCGGGCAACCTTGAACCCGAGCTCGAGGAACTGCGGGCGCGGCTCGCGGCCGACCTCGACGCGCTGGCGGCGGCGGTGGCGCCGATGAGCCAGGCCGAGGCGGACTGGACGCCCGCGCCGGAGCGCTGGTCGGCCGGCGAGGTGCTGCACCACGTCGTCCTCGCCAACCGCACGTTCGCGATCGTCGCCAGGAAGCTGATCCACCAGGGCCGCCGCGACGGGCGTATGGCCGGCCCGCAGAGCCGGCGCTCGTGGCCGCGGATGCGCGCGATCGCCGAGATCGGCGCCTCCGGGCCGGTCAAGAACCCCGACCGCGTGACCCCCGCCCACGGTCTTCCCATCGACGCGCTGCGCCGGGAGCTGGTCGAGAGCCACGCCGTCGTGGCCGCGGCGATCCCGGCGCTCGCGGGCCTCGACCTCGGGGCGCTCCGTTTTCCTCACCCGCTCGGGTTCGAGCTCAACCTTTACCAGTGGATCGATATCGCCGGCGCCCACGAGCGCCGGCACCTCGCCCAGATCCAGGCGATCGCGGCGTCGCCGGGCTTCCCGCGCGCGCCGGGTTGAGGCCACTGCGCCGCAGGCCGCGTGGCCGGCGCGGCACGGTTTCCCCTATAGTGAGGCGATGCGTACGCGTCTCGCACGCTCGGCCGTCGTGCTCGCCGGCGTCTTCGTTGCGGGGACGTTCGGGTATCGGCTGACCGAAGGCGTCCCGTGGTGGGACGCCTTCTACATGACCGTGCTGGCGCTCACGACCGTGGGGTTCAACTCGATCTCCACCCTGTCGCGCGCCGGCCAGGTCCTCACCGTCGCGCTGCTGTTCGGCGGCCTCGGCCTGATCCTCCTGGCCGCGACCGAGATCGGGCGCTCGGTGGTCGAGGGCGAGCTGCGCGAAGTGTTCGGACAGGTGCGGAGGTCGCGGATGATCGAGAGGGTTTCCGGCCACGAGATCGTGTGCGGCTGGGGCCGCATGGGCCACGCGGTGGTCGAGGAGCTGCGCCGCGCCGGCCGCACCGTCGTCGTGATCGAAGCGAAGACGGACAAGATCCAACAGCTCAAGGACCAGGGGATACCTGTGGTCGCCGGCGACGCGACCAGCGAGGATTCGCTGCGTGCGGCCGGGATCGCGCGCGCCCGCGGCCTGGTGGCGTGCCTCAACGACGACGCGCACAACGTCTACACCGTGCTCACCGCCCGCTCGTTGAACCCCGAGCTGTTCATCGTCGCCCGCGCCAGCGAGGAGGGCGCCGAGACCAGGCTGCAACGCGCCGGCGCCAACCGCGTCGTCAACCCGTACCTGCACGGCGGCGCTCGCCTCGCCCAGCTGGTTGTGAAGCCCACGGTGGTGGACTTCCTCGACTTCTCGCTCGGCGCGGGAAAGGTGCCCGGCCTCGAGCTCGAGCAGGTCCGGATCGCAACCTCCAGCCCGCTGGTGGGATCCACGCTGGCGGAGGCCGATCTGCGCCGGCGCTGCGGCGTGGGGGTCGTCGCCGTGCAGCGCGGCGCGACGTTGTTCCCCAACCCGGAGCCCAACCTCGCGCTCAACGACGGCGACGTGCTGGTCGTGCTCGGCATCCGGGACCACCTTGAGCAGTTCGAATCGATGTTTTGCGTCGCCGGAACCGGAAAGGAGAGTTGACATGAGGCTCTGTCGGATCGAGGTGGCGGGCGTCCCACGGTGGGGGCTGATCGAGGAGGAGTTGGTGACGCCGCTGGCCGCGCCGCCGTGGGAGGGTGTCCGCAAGCTCGGCGGTGCGCTGCCGCTCGCAACGGCGCGGCTGTTGCCGCCGTGCGAGCCGACGAAGATCGTCGCGGTGGGGCTCAACTACCGCGCCCACGCCGCCGAGATGGGCAAGGAGCTACCCGCGGAGCCGCTGATCTTCCTCAAGGCGCCCTCCTCGCTCGTGGCTCCGGGCGGGACCGTCGTGGTGCCGCGTCAGTCGCAGCGGGTCGAGCACGAGGGGGAGCTGGCGCTGGTGATCGGAAAGGCCGCCACGAAGGTCAACGCCGCCCAGGCGCTCGAGCATGTGCTCGGCTACACCTGTCTCGACGACGTCACCGCGCGTGACATCCAGCGCCGCGAGAAGACGTATGCCCGCGCCAAGGGGTTCGACACCTTCTGCCCCGTCGGCCCGTGGCTCGAGACCGGGATCGCCGACCCGCAGGCACTCGACCTCGAGCTCCGCGTCAACGGCGCGCGGCGCCAGCAGGGGACCACCGCCGACATGATCTTCCCGGTCGCCGAGGTGATCGCGTTCATCTCGCACATCATGACGCTCCTCCCCGGCGACCTCGTCACCACCGGCAC
>NCBR01000198.1 GCA_002279285.1 Acidobacteria bacterium 37-71-11 | reverse complement strand
CACCTCCACCGGGGTCGTCGAGGCGGCCTGCAAGCACACGATCGGCACCCGCCTCAAACGCCCAGGGATGCACTGGTCCCTCGCCGGCGCCAACGCCATCACCGCTCTACGCTGCGCCGTCCTCAGCCGACGCTTCGATCGCATCCTCCTCACCCACCCTCACTCACTCCGGACCGCCGCGTGACCCCCCTACCACTTTCTTGTCGTACACCCGGATTGAAAGGGTGCACGACAAAGAGGTTGGGGGGTGCGGGTCCCGAGCAGCCAAAACGGCGGGTGGAAACGCTGGCCCTGAGCAAAGCGAAGGGACCGCGCGGGTGGGGGGCGGGGGCGCGACGCGGGATACGGCGCGACCCCAGCCAGCGAAGCGGGGGTGAGGTTGGCCGGATGATCCTCGGCAAGCAAAGACCACAACCGTAGCCTGCCCGCAACAGCGAGGCTCCGCCCGCCGATCTGGCCAGCTGGGTCGCACGCGCAGGCGCGCCTTCGGGCGGCGCTCGATGCGCCGCCCGAGCGACACGGCCGTAGCCTGCGGGCCAAACAAAGAAAGGCCTCACGCAGTGAACAAGAGGGCCAACGCCAGCGGCCGGGCCGGCAACCAAAGAGGCTCCACGGAGTGAAAGGAAGCAGGATCGCAAGGCTGAGCGAGCGGCCGACGCCTCGGGCCGAGACGAGAGCCCGGCACGGGGTGAAGAGGAGGTCCGGGGGTCGCCCCCGCGGTCACTCGCGGCCGAGCGCCTTGAGGAGTCCCGCCCGCGCCTGCGAGAGGTTGTAATCGGCCTGCACCCTTTGCTGCGCCGCGCTGGTCAGAGCGACCTGCGAGTCGCCGAGTTCGATGATGCTCCCGACCCCGGTCTCGTAGCGGCCCTCGGCCAGGCGGAGCTGCTCCTGGGCATTGACCAGCGCGTCGGCGCTCGCCGACAACGCGGCCTTTGCGGCGCGAACGGCGAGGCGCGCCTGCTCCACCTCGAACCGGACCTGTTGCCGCGCGGCGTCGGCCTGCGCCCGGACCGCCGCGAGGTTCGCCTCGGCCTCGACCACCCGGGCCTTCGTCAGGCCGCCCTGGAAGATCGGTACGGTCAGCCCCATCGCGACGTTCCAGTTCCAGGTGAGGCTGGAGGGGTGCACGCCCGCGTCGGAGAAGCCGGTGGACATCCCGAGCGTCGGAGCGTACGCGCCCCGCAGCGCCCGGACGGTCAGCTCCTGCGCGCGCACTTGCTGCGCGAGCGCGGCGAGCTCCGGGCGGGCGTTGATCGCCTCATCCAGCAGCGTGTCCGTCGAACCGTCCTCGCCGGCGATCGGAGGCAACGTCTCGTCGGCCACGTTGTAGTCCGTCGGCCCTTCCACGCCCATCGCCTGGTTGAGCAGTGCCTTGGCCGTTGCGTAGCCGTTCTCCGCGGTGATGAGCGCGACATCCGCGTTGGCAACCGCGGTCTTTGCCTGCGCCAGGGCGATCTCCGCCTGCGTCCCCACCTCGACGAACCCCTGGGTCTGGTCCATGTGCTTCTGTTGGTTCGCAAGCGTGTCGCGCGCGACGGTGACCAGGCCCTTCGCCGCGCGCGCCTGGAAGTACGCCGTGCGGACGGAGAACAGCACCTGCTCCATCGTGGCGCGCTCACTGTCCCGTTGCGACGCCGCACTCGCCTGTGACGATCGCCACCTCGAGCGCGACTGCCCGAAATCGTAGAGCAACAGGCTGGCGTTGAGGCCGAGGTAGAAGTAGTTGGAGGTGGCCCAGCTCTGGCTGGAGCTCCCTCCCGAAATCTGAGACGGCAGCGAACCCGGGCGGGAGGCGTAGTTCGCGGTCGCTCGCTGGTAGTTCGCGCTGCCGCCGACCTGCGGCAGCATCGGGGCCAGCGACTCGTCGGTGCGCGCGAGCGCCGCCTGGGTCGCTGCGGCAGCCTGCCGCACCTGGGGCTGTTGGGCGCGCGCAGTGGCGAGCGCCTCGTCGAGGGTCAGGATGCGCGGCGGGGCGGCCGGGGCCGCCGCCGCGAGAACGATCATGGCAAGGTTTGCAATCATCACTCGAACCTCAAGGCCTCGATCGGATCGAGGCGGGATGCCTTTCGGGCCGGGTAGATCCCGAAAATGACGCCGACCAGCGCGCTGAAAACGACGGAGATGACGATGATGTCGGGGCGGATCAACATCGGCCAATGGAAGCGCGCGGCCAGCCACTGGGCCGCGACCAACCCCAGAACGACCCCAATGAGGCCGCCTGCGAACGACAGGGTGAGCGCCTCCACGAGGAACTGCGCCAGGATGTTGCGCGGCTTCGCCCCGACGGCCATCCGCACGCCGATCTCGCGCGTGCGCTCGGTGACCGACACCAGCATGATGTTCATGATCCCGATCCCGCCGACCAAGAGTGAGACCGCCGCGATGCTGGCGAGCAACGTCGTCAGCGTATTGGTGCCCTGCTCGCGGGCGCTCGCGAGCTCGGTCAGGTTGCGGATCGAGAAGTCGTCGTCCGTTCCGGCCGCGAGATGGTGCCGGTCGCGCAGCAGGCTGCGGATTTGCTTCTCGGCCCGCACCGTTCCCGCCGGCGAGGTGGCGCCAACGAAGATCACGCCCGAGATGAACTGATGCAGCCCGCCCTGGATCTTGGTCTGGAACGTCTTCAACGGGATGAACGCCGCGTCGTCGTAGTCCTGCCCCATCGGCGACTGGCCTTTCGCTGCCAGCACCGCCTGCACCTGGAACGGGGTGTTGTTGATCCGCACCAGCTGGCCGATCGGGTTGGTGTTGGCGCCGAACAGCTTGTCCACGACCGTCTGGCCGAGCAGGACGATCTTGCTGCCCCCCTCCGCGTCGGACTCGCTCATCGGGGCGCCCTGCGCCACCGGCCAGTCACGGATCGCGAAGTACTCGGGGGAGGTGCCGTACACCCCGGTGCTCCAGTTCTGGTCCTCGGAGACGATCTGCGCCACGGTCCGCAGCTGCGCCGCGGCGTACTTCACGCTCGGGACCTCGGTCTGAATCGCCTTCAGGTCGTCCCACGTCAGCGTCGGCATGCTGCCGAAGCCGCCGTGCTGGCCGCCGGCGGTCGTGGTGCCGGGCAGGATGATGAGCAGGTTGGAGCCCATTGCGGCGAACGACTGCTCGACCATCGCCTTGGCCCCCTCGCCGATGGCGACCATCGCGATCACCGCGGAGACGCCGATGATGATGCCGAGGGTCGTGAGGAACGAGCGCATCTTGTTGCGGAGCAGCGCGCGGATCGCCACCCGCAGGGTCTGCAGCGGGTTCATGACTCGCCTCCAACAGCCGCCTCGGCGGGCGCCGGAACGGCGCGCTGCGGCTCCTGGCGGACGTCGGACTGCAGCTTGCCATCCTTCATCACCACCACTCGCGCCGCATACCTCGCGATGTCGGGCTCGTGGGTCACGAGGACGACCGTGATGCCGGAGTCGCGCAGCTCCTGGAACAGCGCCATGACCTCCACGCTGGTGACCGAGTCGAGGTTTCCGGTCGGCTCGTCCGCGAGGATGACCTTGGGGTTGGAGACCAGCGCCCGCGCGATCGCGACCCGCTGTTGCTGCCCTCCGGACATCTGGTTCGGGTGGTGGTGGATCCTCTCGGCCAAGCCGACGCGTTCAAGGGCGGCGTGGGCGCGCTCGTGGCGCTCGCGGGTGTGTGCGCCCGCATACAGCAACGGCAGCTCGACGTTCTCGATCGCCGACGTGCGCGAGAGCAGGTTGAAGTTCTGGAAGACGAAGCCGAGCGTGCGGCTGCGCTTCTCGGCGAGCGCGTCGCGGTCGAGGCCCGACACGTCCTCTCCGGCGAGCAGGTAGCGCCCCGACGTTGGACGATCGAGGCAGCCGATGATGTTCATGAGCGTCGACTTCCCCGAGCCGGACGCCCCCATGATCGCGACGAACTCGCCCTCCGCGACCGCGAACGACACGCCGCGCAGCGCGTGGACCTCGACGTCGCCCATCCGGTACACCTTGGTGACGTCCTCCAACTGCAGCAAGTTCGGCTCGTTTGCCATCACGCCCTCAGAACATCCGCCCGAAGCCGCCCGCCCGTTGCTGGCCGTTGCCTCCGGACACGTCGGTGATCGCGCTGTCGCCAACGGCCAGGTCGCCCTCCACCAGCGCGCTCATGATGCCGTCCGTGACGCCCGTGCGGATCGCGACCCGCACGGGCTTGCCGGCGCGCAGCACCCAAACCGTCTTGCGGTCGGCGCTGCCGAGGGCCTTCGCCGGCATCCCGCTCCCCGCCCCCGCGGCCTGAGGACCCGCCCCGCGTGTCCCTCGCCCAGCGGCCGGCGCCGCGGGTTGGAGGCTGGCAAGCAGCGCGGCGGGAGGATGGAAGCGGAGCGCGGCGTTCGGAACGCGCAGGGCGTTATCCTCCTCGGCGTAGATGAACGTGCAGTTGGCGGTCATCCCCGGCTTCAGCTTGAGATCGCTGTTGTCGACGTCGATCACCGCGTCGTAGGTCACCACGTTCTGCACCGTCTGCGGCGCGTTGCGGATCTGCCGCACCGTGCCGACGAACGTTGCCGTTGGATAGGCGTCCACGGTGAACGTGGCGGGCATCCCGGTCCGCAGCTGGCCGATGTCGGCCTCGGCCACACTCGTGTCCACCTGCATCTTGCGCAGGTCCTCGGCGATGAGGAAGAGGGTCGGCGCCTGCAGCGAGGCCGCCACGGTCTGGCCGACGTCCACGTTGCGGGAGATCACGACGCCGTTGGTCGGGGAGATGATGTCCGTGTAGGCCAGGTTGACCTCCGCCGAGTGCAGCTGGGCGTTGGCCTGCGCGACCGAGCCGGCCGCGGCGTCGACTCCGGCCTTGGCGGCGTCGGCGGTGGCTTGAGCGGTGTCGAGGTCCGCCTGGGCGATCAGCTTGCGCTCGGCGAGGGTCACGCTGCGCTTGTACTGGCGCTCGGCGTCCAGCGCCTGCGCTTTCGCCTTGGCCAGGTTGCCCTGCGCGGCCACGTAGTTGGCGCGCGCCTGCGCCACGCTCGCCTGGAAAAGCTGCGGGTCGATCTTGGCGATCAGCTCGCCCTTCTTCACCTTCGAGTTGAAG
>NCBR01000197.1 GCA_002279285.1 Acidobacteria bacterium 37-71-11 | reverse complement strand
CACGCTCACGCGCCGGCGTAAAGCCGCTCGACCTCGTCGCGCACGCGCCGGGCAAGCTCGCCGCGCTGGCTCAGGGCGAGTTCGGCCGTGGGGATCGGGCGGCCGACACGCACCCGGATCACGCCCGGGCGCACGTGAAACCCGTGCGGCGGCAGCACGCCACCGGTCCCGATCAGGGCGACGGGCACGACCGGCACGCCGGCCTCGATCGCCATGGCGAACGAGCCGCCCTTGAACGGTCGAATCGCGCCGTCGCGGCTCCGCGTCCCCTCGGGGAAGCAGGCCACGCTCTGCCCGGAGCGCAGGATCTGGGGGACGCGCCGCATCGATTTGACGGCGTCCCTCCGCCCGGCGCGGTCGACGAACACCATCCCCATCGCGGCGATGTACCAGCCGAGGAAGGGGACCGCCCGCAACTCGCGCTTGACGACGAAGCGCAGCGGCGCCGGCAGGGCGGCGAACAGCGCCGGCACGTCGATGATCGACTGGTGGTTCGCGGCGAACAGGTAGGCGGACGCCGCGTCGAGCTCGTCGGCGCCTTCCACCTCGATGCGCGCGCCCGCCCCGCGCAGCAGCCCCGGCGCCCAGAGCCGGTGCGCCATGGCGAGCGGCGCCGCCTGCCGTCGCGTCAGCGCAAACACGGCGAGCGCGACGCTGATGCCCCCCGCGGACCAGAGCAGCGTGAACGCGAGCTGGACGGCGTTGAGCGCCGCCCACGCCGCCCGGGTTGCCAACTTCGGGTGGTTCGTCTGGTCCGCGGAGGCGGTCGAGGTGGTCATTGTTGTTCGGGCGCCGCTCCGGCCCGCCTCACATCGGCGGAGCACAGCGCGTTCCCTCACCATACTACGCTGGCACCCGCCCGCTGCGGAAAGAGGGTTTGAAAGTGCTCCAAGTGGTGATAGCTTGGGGGCAGATCGGGTGGAGTCATCCATCATGGCGGTATGGCGAAGTTCAAATTCCTGTGCGCAACTGACGCCCCCTCATGAGCAACCATCGCGCGGTAAGGGGACATCGTTCACGGGCGAGCGGTGAAGGATCGTCGGACCCTGTCGCTGCGGAGACTGTCGGCCTACGTGGGTCTTGGCCTTGGTGCGGCCGTCCTCGCCGTTGCGGTGCTCGTCCTCATGTTTGGTGGCGCGATCCTCAACGGCTATGGCAAGAGGAAGATTGAGCGAGCGTTCGCAGGAGCGCATCCCGGGTACGCGTTGCGGATCGGCCACCTGGATTACACGGTTGGCGCCAATCGCTTGGTTGCCCAATCCGTCACAGGGAGTGTCACGAATTTGACGCTCAGTGTCGGACGACTCTCGCTGACGGGCGTTCGCTGGGCGCGACTTCTTTTGGGGACGGCCACTCTGGCCGATGTCCTCGCCAAGGCCAGTCTCGATGCGACGAATTTCGACGTGACATTCCCCAAGTCGGACTACGAAATTCGCTGCGCACGGCTGCGAGCGTCGGTGCCGGGTTCGGAACTGATCGCAGAAGGGACCGAGCTTCGGCCATTGGTGGGAGATGAAGAGTTTTTCGCGGCCAACGCCTTTCGAACGACGCGGTTTCGTGTGGTCGTCCCGGAGTGCAGAGTGTCGGGCCTGGCGTATGGCGAGTTGCTCCAGGGGAGGTCGTACCGGGCGGGGTCGGTTCACTGCTCCCGCCCCTCCTTCGATGCGTTGGTCGATCGCGACAAGCCGGTGGAGCCGTTCGTGAAGCGTCCACTCATGGTGCACGGGGCGTTGGCTGCAATCCGCCGACCGCTTCAGGTTGATAGCCTCACGATCACCGACGGCTACCTGAGATATGGCGAGAGAGTGGTCGCTGGAGCTGCTCCCGGCGTGCTGACGTTCGCCGCGGTGAACATGTCCGTCGAGGGCATTGCCAACCGAGGCGAACCATCAGCCGCCATTCGGATCCGGGCACAGAGCCACTTCATGGGCGCAGGAGTGCTTAAGCTGCGGATGACGATTCCGGTCACCTCACCGGACTTCTCGTTTCGCTATTCCGGCTCGCTCGGTCCGATGGACCTGACGCGCCTCGATGCGTTCCTGGAGATTGCTGAACACACGCGGATCAAGGCTGGCAGCGTGAAGGAAGCGACGTTCGCCGTCGATGTGACCGCTGGGCGGGCCCGCGGTCGTGTGCGCGCGATCTACCGGGACCTGAAGATCGCTTTTCTCGACGCACGGACCGGCACCGAAAGGGGTTTTGCCAATCGTGTCAGTTCGTTCTTGGCGAACGTCTTCACAATCCGGGAATCCAACACTCCGGACAAATCGGGCTCGATGAAGGAGGGGGAGGTCAACTACGCGAGGAATCCGCAGGACGAGTTCCTGCAATTTGCGTGGTTCGCCCTGCGGACCGGCGTCCTGGATGTCATCAGCCGTTGATGCTCGACGTGAGCATCAGGAACGCCGTGCGGTTGCGGAACGCGAGTTTGTGATGGAGTCGCGAGACCACCTTCGGGCTGGCCGAGAACGTGTCCTCCGATACGGCTTTGCGTTCAGGCGCAGCGTTGTGGCTGTCGTCGCGAGGCCCCCTGAACTCCGGGAGGGGGACGTGGGAAGCCACGTCTGTCGTAGGCGTTGGGCGTTGAAGTCAAAAAAGGAGGCGGGCCGACCGCTCGGACGACCCGCCTCGATGCAAGGTGATCGTAGACTCAGCTCGCTTCGCGGTGGCGTAGGGCCGAAAGGCCCAACCCGAGGCCGAGCGACATCAGGCCGAGCAGCCCGATCAGCGGCAGCGGGCTGGCGGTCTTGGGGAGCTTCTTGGTCGTTGTGGCCTCCGGAGCCGTCGCGACAGCCGGCTGCATCGCATGACGCGGATGCGCCCCATGCCTCCCCACTTCAGCCTGGAACTCGGGCTCTGTCATCGTCTTGATTGCTTTTTCGCTGACGATGGTGGTCGAGAGCACCATTCCTGGCTGGAGCTGGAATACGGCGAGTTCCTTGCCGTCGACATTGAACCTGTAGCCCTTCGGGACGTCGTACTGCCTGTACGTCCCATCGGCCAGCTTGACGAACAGGTTGCGGTGCACGGTCTTCACAACCGTGGCGCCGGTGACCTCTTCAACCTGCTCCGTCAGGGGCTCGGTTGTGGTGATGGAAGCCGTGATGACCTGCCCCGGCTTGAGGGCGCTCAACGGGACCTGGGTACCCCCCTGGTCGAACATGAAACCGGCTGGGACGTCATAACCCTTGACCGTGCCATCCGCCAGCTTGACCACGAGGAAGTTGTTTCCCACGTTGACGACGGTGCCATTGGTGATCTCCTGCTTGACGAGAGCCTGGGCCTGGGCGGTCACGGTGAAGGTGAGCGCCACCACGGCCAGCACTGCAAGAACTAAGAACTTCTTCGACATTTCTGAATCCTCCCTTTCTTGAGCTTGTTCTACACAGAACGGTCTGTAGGTCTCGACACGGTGTTGCCATGGCCGGAAGATCGTTATGCTGTGCCCGCGTCCACCTCCTTTCCGTGCCTCACTTTCTGAGCACGTTCTCGTACGTTGCCGAGCGTTGCCATCAGTGACCCTCGGACGTCAGACGGGCCCGCACGACGTAGCGTTCGGGTGCGTTGCCGACGTAGTAGAACGGGTAGCAGGTGACGAGCGTAAGGACCGGCGTACTCGTCGGGTCCAGGACCTGGATCTCCTCCGGCTCCACGATCCGGGTGTCCTCCACGGTGTAATGCATGGTCTCCCAAAGGGTCACAAGCGTGATCGTGTCGCCGTCCGTCACGTCCTTGAGCACGCGGAAGAAGCCGTCCCGGTGGCCGGCGATTCCGACGTTGTCGCACTCGCCCGGGAGCGCCGTGCCCTCGATGTGCCCGACGCCCCGGTTGAGGGTGAACTCGTCGGTACCCTCGAGCACGGGCACCGTGAGGCCGAGCCGGGGGATCTCGAGCAGCGCGAGCGCCTGGGGCTGACGCCCCTCTTCATCATGGCTTTGGTACGCCCGAATGCGACCCTCGGACCACAGGGTGAAATCCACGCCGGTAGGCACTGGTACCGGGGCCCTTGCGCCCGTGGCCCGTTGCGCCGCCTCCTGATACGCGGTGCGGGCGGCCTGGAACCGCGCGATCTCCAACCGGCTCGAAACCGCACCTTGCAGCTTCGCGATCGTGAACACGGCGATGAGCAGGAGGCCCACCCCCCACGCAACCCGCTCGAAGAGTGCCAGTCGCTTCATGATGACCTGGCGCTTTGGCTCGGGGACATCTCCCCCGAGCCGAAGCGTATGCCCAGCCAGGTACTGGACAACGGCCTACGAACGTCCTCGTCTGCCGTAGTAGTAGTAGCCGCCCCCTCCACCGAAAAGAAGGACCAACACAACGATCAAGAGAATTAGAGTCATGGTTTTGCGCTCCCTTCAAAGTTTCCAGCGGATCGCCCTAGAGGACGCGTCGGCCGGAGACGAGCCTGACGATCAGGATGATCACCGCCACCACCAGCAGGATGTGGATGAAGCCGCCCATCGTGTAGGAGGTGACCATGCCGAGCAGCCACAACACGAGCAGAATGACGAAGATCGTCCAGAGCATTTCCGTCCTCCAGTCCCACCGGACCTAGTACTTCATCGTGCCGACGAGAAGTTCGTTGTGCACGCCTTTCACGCCCATCGTGGCGGCCGCGACGCGACCCGCCTCGCGCTTGATCCTCTCGGAGCTGACGCGGCCGATCAGCGTCACCACCCCCTGCGAGGAACTCACGTCGATGTCCCCAGCCTTGATGTCCGAGTTGGCGATGAGCTTCACCTTGACCTTCGAGCTGATCATCACGTCGTCGATCTCGCTCCCGACCGTCCTCTCGCCGACCGTCAGATCGTTCACCACGCCGCGCACGCCGTCCGTCCGCCACGCGATCTTTCCGGCCTCGATCCGGGCCGCCTCCGTGTCCACCACGCCGGTCAGGTACACCGTGCCCTCCCGCGTCTGTCGTTGGCCTCCAGCGACGCCTGGATCACCGACGTGATCCCCGAGTCCGTGTGCCGCGTCTCCTGCGGCACCATCGAGGAGGCGCACCCGACCAGCGCCAATACCCCGACACCCACCAACGAGCCTGCCGTCACCACCAATCCACGCTTCATGAGATACCGTCCTTTCCCGAACATGGCTCCAACCTAGCCCTCCGATCCCCCGCCCGGAAGAGCACTTACTACCCTGGAACACGACCACGATGTGGGTAGAAACTACCCCTAAGGCGAGCGCCCTCGCCGATCCGCGTCCGCTGCTGGGAGACCCGGAAGACCGACGCCTCTTCGGCCGTCAGCACGCCGGCAAGCAGGGGCCGTGGCATGGCACGGCGGCCCAGAGTCTTCGCGGACGGGGCGATCGACCACGTCTACGTGCGCACGGCGATCGGGTACGCGCACCTCAATGTGCAGGGACGTGGTACCTGTCTGAAACGCGTCGTGGATGAGCCGGACCTGCCCAGCCTCCAGCTCGTCAGAGCAGCGGCCGAAGGCTCGCGAAACCGGTGCGGCTGATCGGAACCTTCGTCCCGTCGTGAAGGACCGCGAGCCGGCTGTCTTTGGCGTAGCGCTCGATGCGCGCGATCTTCGCAACGTTCACGATGAACGAGCGGTGGATCCGCACGAAGCGGGTCGGGTCGAGCTGGGTGGCGAGTTCGGTGAGCGTCTGCTGCTTGCGGACCACCCGGCCGCCGGAGCGCAAACACACGTAGTCGTCGCGCGCTTCGATCAGGTCCAGGGTATCCACCGGGATCACGTGAACCCGCCCACCTTCCCGTGCGACCAGGCGGGCCGGCCACGTCCCCGGCAGCCGGGCGGCCGAGGCCACCTTGTCGAGTCCGGCCTCCCGCGGTCGGCCGATCCGCTGCCTGGCCCTCTCCAGAGCTTCATTGAGGCGGTCCCGAGAGAACGGCTTCAAGAGGTAGTCGACGGCGTGGACTTCGAACGCGCGCAACGCGAACTCGTCGTACGCCGTCACGAACACGACCGCCGCCTCGCGTCCGAGCAGCTCCAGCACCTCGAACCCCGAAAGGCCGGGCATCTGGATGTCGAGCAGGAGGAGGGCGGGAGCGGTATCCTCAACCGCCTGGACGGCTTCGAAACCGTTGGCGCACTCGGCGACGATCTCGACGTCGGGGAGCGCCGACAGGTACTCCCGCAGCAGCAAGCGCGCCGGCGCCTCGTCATCCACGATCGCAACGCGCAGCGTCCCGGGGGCCGTCTCGATCGCCATGGGCTTTCCGTCAGGATACGCCCTACGTGGCCGGCGGCGGGGAGGCCGGCATCGTGAGCTCCACGCGGAACGTGCCCCCCGCCACCCTGGCGTCGAGGCTGGCGTCCTGGCCGTACAGCGCCGCCAGCCGTTGGCGTACGTTGGCCAGGCCCAGCCCGGGACCGCTTTGGGCTGGCGCGGCGCACGCCGGGTTCTCCACCGTCAGGTACAGGCGACCGCCGGAGCAGCGCCCGGCGATCCGCACGACCCCTCCTTGCACCAGCTGCGCGATCCCATGCCGGACCGCGTTCTCAACCAGCGGCTGTAGCACCAGCGCGGGAACCGCGAAGGTTTCGGCCCCGCCGTCCACATCCCGCTCCACGCGGAGTCTCGGGCCGAACCTGACCCGCTCGATGCCGAGGTATATCTCGGCGAGTCTCAGCTCCTCCGCCAGCGGAATCGTGGCGACCCCGCCGAGCCGTAGGCTCTCCCGCAGGAACTCGGCGAGCTCGAGGCACATCGTCCGCGCCGAAGTTGGCTCGGTGGCGATCAGCGAGCTGATGGCGTTGAGGGTGTTGAACAGGAAGTGAGGATCGATCTGGGCGCGCAGCGCGCGCAGCTCAGCCTCGCGGGCCGCGACCTCGAGTTGGAGTGTGTTCCTCTCCGCCTGCTGCGCCTCCTCGAACCCGATCAGCAGGTAGTGAAGCGCCGCGCCGAGAACGTAGAGCACCACCCCAACGGCGAGCAGCGCGATCACGAAACCCGGGAAGCGCTCACCGACGCCCGCGAACGCCGGGAACTGCTCCAGGAAGACCACCCAGGTGTCGGCGAGGAAGAGCCAGAGCATGGCCGAAAGGCCGGCGGCCGCCAGCTGTGTCACGACCACCTTGGCGAACGTCGCTTTCCGCAGCGGGGCGCTCTGGCACGGGTACCACGCGGCCAGGCACATGAAGGCGTACACCACCGCGAGGGGTGCGGCGACCACGGTCGCCTGCAGCCACGTCATGCCGCCGACCGCCAGGAGTCCGGCCAGCAGTCCCGCCAGCGGGACCCACCCTGCCAGGTACGGGCCGAGGCGGCCGCGGAAGGCCAGGATCGGGTGCATGGCCTAGTTCTTGATCTCGACCCCGCCCATGATGGCGACGCCGGTCACGACGAGGACCTTGGAACCGTCGCCGCCCATTCGCGCCGTCTTGTCGTCGAAGCCGCCCAGGATCGGCGTCCCGTGCAAGGCGACCGTCCAGTCCTGCGGCACCTTGATCTCGATTCCGCCCCACATCGCGAACGTGTCGATCGTCGCCTGGCCGCTCCGGATCGAAGCCTGGCGCAGGTCGAGCTCGCACCCGCCCATGAGTGCCGTGAGCGAGCCGCCGCGGAAGTCCTGCGACACGCTGCTGCGGCGGGACGCGCCGAGCAGCGCAAAGCAGTCCACGGTCGCGCTGGCGTCGTCCGCAGGTGTCGTTGTGGCTCCCTGGCCCGCCACCGCTCTTGCCGCGGCGCCTGGCGTCGCGCTCTCGCCCCCTCCCACCGGCGGGGTGCCGGCCCGCCGGCCGCGCCACCCGCTGCCCGGCCCGCCGACCGCCCGAAACACCATCGAGATGCCGAGGAGGACGAGCAGGATCGGCCAGTAGTCCCAAACGTCGTGGTTGATGACGCCGACGTTGAAGAGCAGGATCCACGCGCCCACGACGATCAAGACCACCCCGAACCCCCGGCCGTGGCACGCGCGCGGTTGCAGCACCCGCCCCAGGCCGACGGCGATCAGCACGACCGGCCAGTATTGCCAGACCGAGCCGGCGTCGACGTAGCCGAGCTTGTCGAGCGTGAACAGGATCCCCAACCCGATGATCAGGAGCCCGAGGATCAGCCTCGGGGCGTTGCGGCGCACTCGTTCGTCTCCCATCTCACCCTCCGGTACCGGCACCGCCCAGCGTGTGCCGCACTCGCCTCACCATACGCCCGGCCGGCCTGCGGGTTTGCGGTTTCCCGGCCAACGGGGGTGTCTCACCGGCGAACGGTGCTTAGGTACCAGGTCCGGCACTCTTGACACTGTTTGGCCTTCGCGGGTAGCGTGCCGTCGGAGGAGCGATGCCGAGGCGGGCGAGAGTGTTCGTGGAGGGGGCGACCTACCACGTCTACGCAAGAATCACACGCCGAGAGGAGATCTTCGTCGAACCGGAGGAAGCCGGGGCGTGGATCTTGGCGGTGCGAGACGTCAAGCGGCGGGATGGCTTCGCCGTGCTGGCCTGGTGCCTGATGTCGAACCACTTTCATCTGCTGCTACGGACCGGCGCCGTGCCGCTGTGGCGCAGCATGCGCTCGATCCAGGGGCGCTTCGCGGTCGGCTTCAACCGCAGGCGGCACCTCGTCGGCCCGGTCTGGCAGTCGCGCTACAAGGCGAAGGTTGTCGGGGACGATGCCTACCTTCGCCGTGTCATCGCCTACATCCACCTGAACCCGGTGTCGGCGGGGATTGTGGTCAAGCCCGAGGGATATCGCCTGAGCGGTCACCGCGAGGTTCTTGGCACTGCCACCGCGCGGCTGGCCGACCCAGATGAGGTCTTACGTCTGTTCGCCGAGACGCGGCGGGCGGCACTGCTCGCCTACCGCGACACCATTGGAGCCGTTCTCGAGCAGGTGCGGCATGGGCAGGGGGAGAAGCCAAACGTTGGTCCCCTGGACCTGGAGCCAGTGGCAGAGAGTCGCCTTGGAGGGGCCCGGGTCGAGGGGTTGGATGTTCTCGGAGCGGGTGAAGCTCCCACGCGGCCCCCGCTCGATGCCCAGGCTTTTGAAGCCTGTTCCATCACGTGCGGGGTGATCGTGTCGGCATACTCGCTTTTGGAATTGAAAATTTCTGCGCTGTCCCTGGCTTCGACGCGGTGCCCCAGCGGAACTTCCACGACTTGACCGGCACGGGCAGCCGAGATAAAGATGATCAGAAGGATGGGTAAGGTCAAAAAGGATGCGCGCATGGTTTCCCCCGTCGTTACTGATTGCCGAGAACCTGAGTCCAGGTAATCGATTTGATGTAAATGCCCAGGGGGTTGTCGATCGACATCCGCGGCTTGTCGGCTAGTTTTTTATCAATTCCGATAGTCACGGACGCTTTCCAGTGACTGCTGCCCATGGGTTGACTGCTCTGGAATCGGGATTCGGTCCAGTTGACTTGGTAGCTGTCCCTGCTGATTGGCAAAACGCTGTTGATCTCGACATTGACCGTCGAGCCATCGCCGGAAAACGGACTGTGGGTTTTGTAATAGTCGTTCAGATATGCCGACGAATCGGTTGAAAGAAAGGCATAGACACGCGCAAGCAGGACCTTTTGCGCTGCCTGATCGGACAAGATCGTTCTGGCATTCCAGATCAGGTTCGCGACCTGTGCCTGGATGATTCGGACAGAAACGTCACCGGCACTTGAAGGGCGCGCCATGGCGATCGGGTTGCCAAGACTGTCAATCGCGACGACAAATGGCTCGACTTTTGACTGCGCACCGATATAGGCCGCCCCGGCTACAGCAACCCCGGCGACGCCCATTGCGATGATCGCGGCAATGCGCCAGTTTCTCGCGCGGGAAAGGGAATCGCCATAGCGTTCGTCCCACTCGCGCCGGGCGTTGATGTACGGGTTGCTCGGGGACATCGTTATCTCCTGGCTGTTGAACTACCCTATATTCAGCAGGAGCGGAAATTTTGAAATCGGGTCGTATGGGCCAGTCCTGATTACATTCAATTCAGTCCCGGAAACGCTTTGAAGGGGCGATGGAATTCCTGCAAGGTGTGACAGATTGTCCACATT
>NCBR01000196.1 GCA_002279285.1 Acidobacteria bacterium 37-71-11 | reverse complement strand
GGGCTGCAGTGGCGATGACCCGCGCGCAGGCGGTCGCTCACCTGGCGGTCGCGCTCGACACCTCCGAGCGCGCCGATGTCATCCGCCTGGCGCGCCTGCTCGCGGGGCGGGCCGGCACGGTCAAGGTCGGACTCGAGGCGTTCACGGCCCACGGCCCGGACCTCGTGCGCGAGGTGCGCGACCTCGGCGTGCCGGTGTTCCTCGACCTCAAGCTGCACGACATCCCGAACACCGTGGAGCGCGCGGCGCGCAACGCCGCCGGGCTCGGGGTCGCGATGCTCACCGTGCACGCGTCCGGCGGTGAGGCGATGCTGCGCGCGGCGGTGGCGGGCGCGGCGGCCGCCGAGAGGCCTCCCGTGGTGCTCGCGGTCACGGTCCTCACCAGCCTGGACGACGGCGCGCTCGACGGCCTCGGGATCCCGGGAGGCGCGGCGGGCCGGGTGCGGGCGTGGGCCGAGATGGCGCGGCGCGCGGGGTGCGGCGGGATCGTGTGCTCGCCGCAGGAAGTTGCGGCGCTGCGAACCGCCCTCGGGGCGGGGTTCCTCCTGGTGACGCCCGGGGTCCGCCCCGCCGGCGCCGCCAGCGCCGACCAGCGCCGCGTCGCGACGCCCCGGGCCGCGGTGGAGGCGGGCGCCGACATCCTCGTCGTCGGGCGCCCGATCACGCAGGCGCCCGACCCGGCGGCCGCCGCCGAGGCGATCCTCGCCGAGTTGTGCGCGCCGTAGGTGTCATCGCCCCCGCGTTTTGACACGGTTGCTAGAATCGCCTCGGCTCGCACCCGGGTTGGTCGTGCGTTGCCGGTTGGAGGGAGAGGTCCAATGGACAAGGGGCACTACCGCGTGGTCGTCATCGGGTCGGGCCCAGCCGGGCTCACGGCGGCGCTCTACGCCGCGCGCGCCGAGCTGGCGCCGCTCGTCATCGACGGCATGCAGCCCGGGGGGCAGCTCACGATCACGACCGAGGTCGAGAACTTCCCGGGCTTTCCGGAAGGGATCCTGGGCCCCGAGCTGATGACCAGGATGCGCGCCCAGGCCGAGCGCTTCGGCGTTGCCACGATCTTCGACGCGGTCAGCGGCGTGGACCTCTCGGTGCGCCCGTTTCCGGTCACGACCGGCGAGCACGGCGTCGTGACCGCCGATGCGCTCATCCTCGCGACCGGCGCGTCGGCCCGCCTGCTCGGGCTCCCCGCCGAGAAGGAGCTGATGGGATACGGCGTCTCGGCATGCGCGACCTGCGACGGCTTCTTCTTCAAGGACAAGGCGATCGTCGTGGTCGGCGGGGGCGACACCGCGATGGAGGAGGCGACGTTCCTGACGCGGTTCGCCTCCAAGGTCACGGTCGTGCACCGGCGCGGGGAGCTGCGCGCGTCGCGGATCATGCAGGAGCGTGCCAAGGCCAACCCCAAGATCGCGTTCGAGTGGAACTCGGCGGTGGCGGAGATCACGGGGTCGCGCGAGCACGGGGTGTCGGCGGTCGTGCTCGAGGACACGCGCACGCACGAGCGCCGCACGTTGCCGGCGCAGGGCGTCTTCATGGCGATCGGGCACAACCCGAACACCGAGCTGCTCCACGGCCAGCTCGAGGTGGACGCCGCCGGATACGTCGTCACGAAGCCCGACTCGACGCGCACGTCGGTCGAGGGGGTGTTCGCGTGCGGCGACGTCCAGGACCACGTCTACCGTCAGGCCGTGACCGCGGCCGGCAGCGGCTGCATGGCCGCGATCGAGGCCGAGCGCTGGCTCGCCGAGCAGGGGGTATGAGGGCTGGAATACCGGCCGTAGGGTAAGGAGTTTTTCCCAGCAGGGGCATCTCTGCCCCCGGAGGATAGGACGATGCTGACGATGACCGACAAGGCGGCCGACAAGGTCCGCTTCTACGCCGGCGAGATGCCGGAGGCGAAGGGCAAGGAGCTGCGCATTTTCGTCCAGGGCGGCGGCTGCTCCGGCTTCGAATACGGCTTCACCTTCGACGAGCTGCAGGAGGGCGACACCGTGGTCGAGTCCGCAGGGGTGCGCGTGCTCGTCGACCCGATGTCGGCGCAGTACCTCGGCGGCGCAACGGTGGACTTCGTCGAGGACCTGCGCGGCTCGGGGTTCGTGGTGGAGAACCCCAACGCGGTCCGTTCGTGCGGCTGCGGCCACTCGTTCTCGACGGAGTGAGCGGGGGCCTCGCGTGAGCGTCCGCCCGCTCGACGGCCGCCACCGCACGATCGTGCGGCTCGGGCATCCGGCCCTCAGGCAAGTGGCCGAGCCGGTGGGGGCCGAACGCTACGGCACCCGCTTCCTGCGCGACCTCGAGCGCGACCTCCTGCGCACGATGTTCGAGGACAACGGCGTCGGGCTCGCCGCGCCCCAGATCGCCGCCGGCGTGCGGGTGTTCGCCTACTTCGTCCCCGGCGAGGGCGACGAGGACGAGATCGCTCCCCGTGTGCTCGTCAACCCGACCCTCACCCTCCTCGGCGAGCCGACCGAGCTGGGGTGGGAGGGATGCCTCTCGGTCCCCGGTCTGCGCGGTCTGGTCGCCCGCCACCCCGGCGTCAAGGTCGCGGCGTTCGACCCCGACGGCGTGCCGCTCGCCTTCGAGGCCACCGGCTTCCACGCCCGTGTGATCCAGCACGAGTACGACCACCTCGACGGGATCGTGTTCCTCGACCGCATGCCGGGCATGGCGTCGCTGATGTTCGAGGAGGAGTGGGACCGCTACGCCACCGACCGGGAGCTGCCCGTCGAGGTCTGAGCGCCGGTCCCCCGCGCCTGGGCTCCTGCCTGGGTGCGGTCAGACATCGCGCTCCTGTTGTCATTGCGAGCCCCGCCGGCGGCGGGGCGAAGCAATCTCGTGCCGACCGTCCGGAGCGACAAACCTGTCGCCCTCGAGATTGCCGCGGTTCCCTCGCTGCGCTCGGGAACCTCGCAATGACCGTGATTTGGAGGGAAGACAACACCGCTTCGCCCCGCCGCCGGCGGGGCGAGCAGTGACAGCAATTCTCGACGACGGACGGCCAATCGGTATCAGAGTCCGGGCGCCGGTGGCGCCGCGGCCGGCGGCGCTGGCGGGGCTGGCGGTGCCGGCGGCGCCGGGGCTGCCGGTTGCGGCGGACGGCCCACATGGCCACCGCGCCGCACCGGCACCTGAACCGCGACCGCGACTTTCTCGTGCTTGCGCAGCACCTGGATCGTCACGGTTTCACCTGGTTCATACGAGCGCAGGATGCGCATCGCCTGCGACGGGGTGTTGGGCGTCCGGTCCCCGATCTTGAGGATCACGTCCCCGCCCTGGAGCTTCAGCGAGCCCTCCTTCGGGGCGCGCACGACGAGAACGCCGTCGGCGCTGCCGAAGTACGCTCCGAGCTCGGGGTTGAGCGCGACGAGATCGACGTCGCGCCAGGGGCGGCCGGCCATGACGTCGATGTCGATGTCCGGCATGTCCGGGATCTCGACCGAGGTACCTCCGTTCATGCCCATGCCGCGAGGCACGGTGACCACCCGCACGTGCGGGCCGACCGGCCGCCTGGCCGTGAGCGTCGCGGTGGCGGTCGCGTTTCCTCGCCGGTACTCGAGGTGCACAACATCGCCGTCCTTCAGCGAGCCGGCGAGGTCCATCAGCCGCGCGGTCGGGGCCGACTCGTCCTCGTCGCTGTCCACCTCCCCGGTGGTCAGCGAGCGGCCGTTGAACGTGGTGATGATGTCGCCGGGCCGCAGCCCCGCCTCCTCCGCCGGGCTGCCGGGGGTGAGCGCCTCGACGGCGGCGCCGATCGAGTCCGTCGCCGGGTTCTTCTCCTGGCGGAGCACGACGCCGAGGCGGGCGTGGTCGCCGAATACCGCGACCTTGCGGTCGACCTCGCGCAGATGCATTCTCACGGCTGAATCCGCGAGCTGGCGCGCCGCCTCGCGCATCGCCTGCTCGGCCTCGCGCATCTGCTGCTCCGCCTTCCGCAGTTGCGCCTCCGCCTCCCGCCGTTGCTTGTCCGCGTCCTGTGCGCCCTGCTGCGCCGCGGGCGCCTGCGCGCAGACCGGAAGCGCCGTGGCCAGCAGCATGAACACGACGCCGGCGATGCCTTGTGCCTTCATGGTTCCCCTCGCTTTCCCTACAGTCCCAGGTACGTCGTTCCGGACCTCTCCACGCTCACGAGCGCGTCCAACAGCCGCACCCGCTCCTGCCACAGGCCGACGCGCTCCCGCGACGGGTAGCGGTCGCTCCCCGCCCGGGCGAGCTGCGCGTCGATGGTCGCGATGCGGTCCTCGATCTGCGCGACGGTGCCGGCGGTCCGCCCGCTCATCACCTTGTCCTGCCTCTCGGACGACCGGAGCGCGTGCTCGAGGCGCTGCGACTCCGCCACCAGCGACTCGGTCTGACGCGCGAGCTTCGCCTCGCCGTATGCTTCAAGCACGCCCCGCACGCCGATGGCGATCGTGAACACCGCGGCGAGCCCGGCGGCGATCCAACCGGCGCGCCTCCACCTCCGCCGCTCGCGCTCTGCCGCCGCCCGCGCCGCCACCGCCGGCCAGAGGTCTCGGGACGGGCGCTCCTCGGGCAGCGCCGCGAGCGCCTTGCGCACCGCCTCCAGGCGGCCGACCTCGGCGGCGCACTCCGCGCAGGATGCGACGTGCCCGGCCGAGGAGGCGCCGGCAACGCCGTCCCGCACGGCAATCAGTTCTTCCAGGCTCAGGTGCATGCTCCCTCCCGAACCCCCGGCGCGAGCAGCTCACGCAAACGGGCGTGGGCGCGCGCCAGTTGGGACTTCGAAAAGCTGGCCGTCCTGCCGGCCATTACGGCGATCTCGTCGTGGCTGTACCCCTCGACGTCGTGGAGCCAGATGACGGCGCGAGCCGTGGCGGGAAGCTGCCCCAACGCGGCCTCGAGGTCCACCCTGTCGGCCGCGGCCGCGCCCCCGCCGGGGTTCGCCCCCGCCGGATCCGCGAGGCCGTCGCAAAGCTCCTCCTCGCCGCGCGCGTTCCTCGTGCGCAACCTCATGAGCGCTTTGCTCGCCGCCACCTTGCGGATCCAACCGGCGAGCGAGCCGTCGCCGCGAAACCGCCGGATGCTGCGGACGACCTCGAGGAACGTCTCCTGGAGCACGTC
>NCBR01000195.1 GCA_002279285.1 Acidobacteria bacterium 37-71-11 | reverse complement strand
GCGCGCACCGGGCGGCTCGCGGTCCGGCGCTACGTCGAGGAGCGCAACCGGACGGTGCTGTTCCTCCTCGACGTCGGGGCCGCCCTCGCCGCCGGCAGCGGCGACCGTTGCCTGCTCGACGTGGCCGCGGACGCGGTTGCGCTCGTCGGCAGCGCCGCGATCGCCGGCGGCGACCGGGTGACGCTCGCGGCCTGGAGCGACCACATGGAGCTGCTGCTGGCGCCGCAGCGCGACCCGGCGGCGCTGCTGCGCATGGTGCAGGCCGTCCTCCGGCTGCGGCCCGCCGCGACCATCGGGGACCTCGCCGGCGCGCTCGCCGAGGCGCCCAGGTTGTTGCCCCGCCCCGGCATCCTGGTCGTGATCTCGCCGCTGCTCGGACAGGGGTACGGCCGGCGCCTGGCCGCGCTCGCGCGGCGGCACGAGCTGCTCGTCGTGCGGCTGTGGGACGACCGCGCCGGGATCGGCACGGCGCGCGCCCTGATCCCCGCCCGCGCCCCGTCGGGCGCCGCCGGGTGGAGCGCCGCGTCCCCGGCGCTCTCCATCCCCGAGCTCGAAGGCGTGCGGGCGGACGTCGTCACCGCGACGCCGGACACCAACCTGGGGCCCGTGTTGGCGCGCGCCTTCCTCGCCCGCGGCCGGAGGCGCGGTGCCTAGCTTCGCCCTTCCCCTGCTGGCCGCGGCTCTCACGGTCCCGTTCGGCGCGCCGGTGCCGGTCCACGTTGCCGGTCCGGTCGCGGCGCTGCGGGAGGGCGCGGTGGTCGGCGACTTCCTCGTCGCGGCCGCCCCTCGGCCGGCGGCGGCGGGCGGCACCGTGGTGTTAAGGCCGCTCGCCCTCGGAACGCTCGCGGTGCCGCTGCCCGGCGCGCCGGACCCGGCCGTCGTCGTGGTGCAGCCCACGCTGGGGGCGCAGGCCGCCGTCGCTCCCGTCGTGGTCCCGGCGCCACCGCCGCTGCCCTGGCTCGCAGCCGCCGCAACCGTGCTCCTCGCCGCAACCGTGGCGCTTGCGGCCGCGGCCCTGCGCCGCTGGCGGCGGCCCGACCCTGCCGGCGCGCTCGCGAGAGCGCTGCGCCCGCTGACCTTGCCGGCGGGCTGGAGCCGGCCCGACGCCGCCGACCGGCTTGCCCGCACCTGCCGTGAGTTCCTTCAGAACGTCACCGGCGCGCCGTGCGTCGCGATGACCACGCGGGAACTCTCCCGCTTGCTGGCCGCCAGACTCGATCCGGTTGCGGCGCGCCCGTTCGGCCTCGCGCTCGTGCTCGCCGACGAGGCGCGCTACGCCAGCCGTGAGCCGGCGGCGGACGACGCCGTGCTGCTGGTCCGCGAGGTGCTCGCCGCCGTGCCGGCGCTGGCGACGGCGGCGGGGGCCGCGCGATGAACGGCTTTGCGCACCCGTGGCTGCTGCCGCTCGCGGCGGCGGCGCCATTGCTCCTTGCCTGGCTGACCGCGCGCCGCAACCGTCACCAGCGCGTGCCGGCGCTGGCGACGGCGGGTCGGCGCATCCGTCTGGCGCAGGCGGCGCCGGCGCTCGCCCTGCTCGGCGTTGCGGCGGCCTGGGCGGCCGCCGCCGGGCCGGCTCGCCTCTTCATGAGCCGCTCGCCGTCCAGCGGACGGGACGTCGTCGTGCTGCTCGACGTCTCCGCCTCGATGGGCGCCCGCGGGGGGGGAGGCGACGCGCTCGCGGCGGCCCGGCGTGCGGTGCAGACCCTGGCCGCCGCCCGCCACGACGACCGGCTGGCGCTCGTCGCGTTCGGCGCCCGCGCGGCGGTGCTGTCGCCCCTCACTCACGATCACGCGACGCTGATCGCGCTCATGTCGAACCTCGCGCCGGCCGCTCTCGGGCCCCGCACCGCGCTCGGCGACGGGCTCGCGGTGGCGCTCGAACTGCTGCGCGGGAGCGCGCGCGGCAGCGCGGGCATCGTCCTCGTCACCGACGGCGAGAGCAACGCGGGAGCGCTCGACCCGCTCACTGCGGCCGAGGCCGCCGCCGATCGCGGGATCCCCGTGGACACAGTGGCCGTGTCGGGGGGCGAGGCTGAGGGGGGTTCGGGGCGAGTGAATGAGGCGCTGCTGCGGGCCATCGCGTCCCGCACCGGCGGCCGGTTCGTCCGCGCCCGCGACGGCGCCGCGCTCGCGGCCGCCTTCGCGGACCTGGCCCGCCTGCAACCGGTCGAAAAGGCGGCCAGGCCCCGGGCCACCGCGGAGGACCGCAGCGCCGTTCCGGCGCGCTGGGCCGCCTGCCTGCTGGTCGCGGCGGCGCTGCTCGACGCCGCCGGGCGGAGGGCGTGGGCATGAGCTGGAGCGATCCGGGCTGGCTCGTGCTCGCGGTGGCGGCGCTCGCGGCCGCGGCGGCCGTTCCATGGCTTGCCCGGTGGCGGGCGCTGCAGCAGGCGCGCCTGGCGAGCCGGCCCCTCTGGTCGCGTTGGCTCGGCGGGGTCCCCGCGACCGGCGCCGCCCGCGCCGCTCTATGGCTGCTCGCCGCCGCCGCCGCTGCGGTCGCTGCCGCCGGCCCCAGGTGGGGCGAGGCCGACCTCGCAACGGGCCGCGGGCTGGACGCCGTGATCGCGCTCGACGTGTCGGCCTCGATGCGCTGCGCCGACGTCGCCCCCGACCGCCTGGGCCGGGCCACGCACGTGGTGCGGCAGGTGCTCGAGCGGACGCCGCGGACGACGTGGGCGCTTGCCGTGGGGGCCGGGAGCGCGCGGCGGGAGGTGCCGCTCACCACCGACGCCGGCTCCGTCGTAGCGGCCCTCGCCGGCCCCAACCTGGGCCAGGGGCTGGTCCCGGGCTCGAACCTCGCGCTCCTGCTCGCGACCGCAGCCTCGATGCTCGATGCCGGCGACCCCGCTCGCGCCGTTGTCCTCGTCTCCGACGGCGAGCAGCTCGAGGGCGACGCGGCCGCGATGGCGCAAGGCTTGCGGCGCAGCGGCGTCGCGATCGTGACGCTGGTGGCCGGCACCGAGAACGGCGCGCCGGTGCCGCGCCGGACGCCGGACGGCGCCGCGGTCTACGTGCGGGATCCGGCCGGGGCGCTGGTGCGCTCGCGCGCCCATCCGGAGCTGATGCGCGACCTCTGCGCCTCGCCCGCCGACGCCATCGACGCCGGCTCGGCCGACGCCACCCGTTCCCTCGCCGGCGCGCTGGCGCAGGCGGTCCGGACGAGCGCGCACGAGACCACGCCGGTGCGCTCCGCGCCGCCGGCGCTCGCCGCGGCCCTGCTGGCAACCGCGTCGTTCCTGCTCTGGCCGTGGCGCAAGAGCGCCGCCGCGCTGCTGCTCCTGGTTCCGGCCACGCTCGGCGCGGCGCCGCCTCCGACGCCGCACCCGCCGCTGTGGCAGCGCATCCTCCCCGGCAGCGCCGCGGTGCTGGCGCGGCGCGGCGAAGCCGCGCTCGAGCGCAACGCGTTGCGCGAGGCGACTCGCGCCTACGCCGAGGCGCTGGCGCTGCGTCCCGGCGATGATGGCTTGCGGCTGGCGTGGGCCACGGCGGCAGCGCTCGAAGGCGAAGACGCCGGCGAGGTTGCCCTCGCGGATCTCGCGCGGGTCCCGTCGCTCGCGGGCACCGCGTGGTACGACCTCGGGACGGTGCGGCTGCTGCGCGGCGATCCGGACGGCGCCGTGCAACCGTTGCGGCGGGCCGTACAGGCGGATCCGGAGCGCGCCGAGGCGTGGCGCAACCTCGAACTCGCGCTGGCGCGCAGCCGCGCCCAGGCAACCGCCGAGCCTGCCCCCACCCCGAACGACGCGCGCAGCCGGGCGAGGCTCGTCGAAGCCGCGGCCCGAGCCGCGCTCGTTCCGGCACCGCGCGTCGCCGCGGCCCCGGCCGGCGCGGCAACCGGAGAGGACTGGTGATGCGCGGCACCTTCACGGCACTCGCCGTCGCTCTCCTCGCCGTCGCGGCCGCAGCCGCCCCGGTCGCCCACTTCGCCCAGGGCACGATCCCAGGGACGATCCGCTACCAGGTTGTGACCGTGGGCCCCACGGCCGGCGACATCAGCGGCACGCTCGGCGACCTCACCAACCTGGAGGTGCTCGCCGGGCCCGTGCTCGCCCAGGAGATCACCTGGCGCGGGGCGGAACCGGTCGCGACCACCGTCCTGACCTGGGTGCTGCGCGCCCGGACGCTCGGGCCGATTGCGGTTGGTCCGACCCGGGTCCGGTTCGGCGACAGCGAGGTGTTCACCAAGGCGGTGAGCGGCAACGCCCTTGCCGGCGGGCGTCGCGGGGGCGAACGCCCGGAGCTGTTCATGCAGCTCTCGAGCGCCAAAGTTGCGGTAGGCGAGCCGCTGATCGTCCAGTTCTTCGTGGCGGTGCCGCCCGAGGCGAGCGGCGAGGGGTGGGATGTGCAGGCGTCGTTCCCCGACAGCTGGAGCGAGCGCATCCCCGCGGGTGGCGCGCCGCCGGCCGGACGTGGCGTGCTGCCGCCGGGTCTGCTGCCGCTGGCCGGCTGGCTGGTGATCCCGGTGCATGCCGGACGCCTTGAGATCCCGCCGGCCGTTGCCCGCGCCGCCGACTGGGGCGCGGAGCCGGACAACCCGGGAGCGCCGGCGCTCACCGCCACCTCGCGGCCGCAGAACGTCGAGGTCGCGGAGCTTCCTCCCGCGCCGGCGCCGTTCTTCGGGGCCGTGGGCGACCTCGAGTTCTCGCGCCGTCTTGTCGAGGCCGACGCTGCCGGTGGCGACCTTGCCTCGGTCGAGGTCAGCGTGCGCGGCGCCGGGAACCTCCCACTCCTCGAACCGCCGCCGCTGCCCCTCCCGGCCGGGGTGCGCAGTTTCGAGCCCGAGGAGTCGCACGCGTGGAAGCCGTCCCGGCACGGCCTCGTGGGGTGGCGGCGCTGGCGGATCCCGATCGAGGCGCGACCGGGCACATACGAGCTGCCGGAAGTCACGTTCTGCACCTACCGCCCCGGCCGCAGCTACGCCAGCCAGACGCTGCCGGCGCTCACGCTTGCGGTGCGGCCCCCCGCCGCCGCCGCTCCGGCCGCGGCGCCGCTCCGACGCGAGCCGGCGCCGCCGCTGCCGGCCGCGGCGATCGCGGCCGCCGCGTTCCTGGCCGGGGCGGTGACCGTCCTCGCGGCGCGGGCGTGGCG
>NCBR01000379.1 GCA_002279285.1 Acidobacteria bacterium 37-71-11 | reverse complement strand
CCACGACCCACGAACCACGGCTTCACCAGTTTGTGAAAACCGTGGATCGTGGATCGTGGATCGTGGATCGTCCCGCCCGAGTGCAGGTTCGGTATCTCGACCCACGACTCACGACCCACGAACCACGGCTTCACCGGTGTTACGGGCGTTCCGCCCGCCGCGCGAGGCGCGGGTGGACGCCGTCGACGGGAGACCGGTGCTGGTGTGGGTGGAGGCGATCGGCGGCATCGTGGTCGCCTGGGCCGGCCCCTACCGGTTCGCCGGCGACTGGTGGGACGACCGGCGGTTCGCGCGCGACGACTTCGACGTCGCCACCACCGACGGCTCGCTGCTGCGCCTCCACTTCGACCGCCTCGCCCGGCGCTGGTTCGCGGACGGCGTGTATGACTGAGAGACGTGGTTCGTGGGTCGTGGTTCGTGGGTCGTGTCCAAGGAGGATTGGAGATGGGCGAGAAGGTGAGGAACTTTCGCGAATTGCGAATCTGGCAGCGAGCGATGGATCTGCTTCCCAGGATCTACTGCCTGGCCCGGACGCTGCCGCGCTTCGAGCAGTTTGCTCTTGCCGACCAAATCCGGCGCGCCGCAGTGAGTGTTCCAACCAACATCGCGGAGGGGCAGGCGCGGGGACATACAAAGGAGTTCATCCGATTTCTCCTGATCGCTCGTGGGAGTCTGGCCGAGCTTCAAACGCTTCTTCTCATCACGGAACGGTTGGAGTATGTCGCGCACGAAGACACGGCACTTCTCGACCAACAACTGCTCAGCATCCTGATGCCACTGTCAGCTCTGATCAACCGCCTCCAGAGCAGCGTCAAGTCTTGATCGAGGACGTGACCAGTCACACGTGGGACGTATGTCTGTTTCCGGGTACGAATCGCACCTTGAAGAGCAGTGCACAAGTATCCGTCCACCGCGCCCAGTCCAGGAAAGGCAAGCGGAGACACGACCCACGATCCACAACCCACGATCCACGATCCACGACCCACGACCCACGGTACTGCGAGCTGCACGCGCACACGGCGTTCTCGTTCCTCGAGGGGGCGAGCGAGCCGGAGGCGGTGGCGGAGCGGGCGGCGGCGCTCGGGCTCGGCACGGTGGCGGTGGCCGACCGCGGCGGGGTGTACGGGATCCCGCGCTTCCACAAGGCCGCGCAGGCGGCGGGCGTCGCGGCGATCGTGGGCGCCGAGGCGGTGCTTCCGGACGGCGCCCGCCTGCCGCTGCTCGTCCAGAGCGCGCGCGGCTGGTCGAACCTCTGCCGGCTGCTCACCGACGGCGCGTTGGGGAAACCGGGATTCGGGGTTCGGGGTTCGGGATGCGGGAACGACGAAGAGCCTTCTCGAGCCCCGAGTCCCGAGCCCCGAGCCCCGGTAGTTCGGACCCCGAGCCCCGAGCC
>NCBR01000378.1 GCA_002279285.1 Acidobacteria bacterium 37-71-11 | reverse complement strand
CGCCTGGTGCCGGTGCCCGCGGCCGAGCTGTTCCTCTTCGAGGCGGCGCGCGCCCAGCTCGTCGCCGGCGTCATCGAGCCGGCGCTGCTCGCCGGCACGACCGTGCTCTCCGACCGCTTCGCCGACTCCTCGCTCGCCTACCAGGGCGGCGCCCGCGGCATCCCGCCCGAGACCGTCGCGCGCCTCAACGCGCTCGCCTGCGCCGGCCTCGTGCCCGACCGGACGCTGGTGTTCGACCTCGACGTCGAGCTCGCCTTTCATCGCGCACGCAGCCGCCCGACGACGAAGGCGGACAACCGCCGCTTCGAGGACGAGGCGCTCGCGTTCCACCAGGCGGTGGCCGAGGGGTACCGGGCGCTCGCCCGCTCCGAGCCAACCCGCGTGACGATCGTGGACGCGCGCGGGACCCCGGAGAAGGTGCACGAGCGCACCAAGGCCGCGGTCGCGGACCTCCTCCCGTGAGCACCAGCCAGCTCCCGTGGCCGTCGTCCACGCTGCTCCCGGCGGAGTGGGTCGGCGTGCAACGCCTGCTCGCCCGCTGCCTCGAACTCAACGCCTCCGGGACGCTGCCAGGGACGCTCCTGGTGGTGGGCCCCCCCGGGCTCGGCCGCGAGGCGTTCGCGCTCGAGCTGGCCGCAGCCCTGGTCTGCCGCGAGCTCGGCGGCGCCGGCTGCGCGTGTGCCGCCTGCGAGCGCGTCCGCCGCGGGGTACACCCCGACGTCGAGGTCATCGCGGTCGCGCCGGACAAGACGCAGATCTCGATCGAACAGGCGCAGGGCGTGGTCGAGAACATCACCCAGCTCCCGTACGAGGGGAGGCGGCGCGTCTTCATCGTGGACTCCTGCCACACGCCGCCGCTCGGCACCGACGCGGCTTCCGCGTTGCTCAAGACGCTGGAGGAGCCGCCGCCCCACGTCACCTTCGTGCTGCTCGCCGCCAACCCGGGGCGCGTGCTCCCCACCATCGCGTCGCGGGCGGTCCAGCTCCGCGTTCCGCCGCCGACACCTGCCGAGCTGGCGGCCGTCGTCGCCGCGGCGCAGCGCTGCAGCGACGCGCGCGCGGCGGAGCTGGTGGCGGCCGCCGACGGCGACGCCGAGCTCGTCCTGCGCGACGGCGGCGAGCGCCTCCCGGAGACGCTGCTGGCGCTCGAGGAACTGGTGGCGGCGGCGCTGGCCGGGGACGGCCTCGCGATCCTGCGCACCGCAACGGCGCTGAAAGAGGTACCAGAAGGGAGCGGCCTGGCGACCGCGGTCATGCTCCGCCTCGCCAGGAGCGCCGGCGGCGCGGGCGCCGAGGGCTTCCTCGACGCCGCGGCGGCGCTGCTCGTGGCCGACAACCGCCGCGCCGTGCTCCACCTCGACCCCGAGAGCGTCATGGTCGGGGCGCTCGCACAGGCCGC
>NCBR01000377.1 GCA_002279285.1 Acidobacteria bacterium 37-71-11 | reverse complement strand
GCGACCTCCTCGCCGCGGTGACACGGCAGGCAGTGCATGAAGATCGCCTCCTTGTCGGCGGTCTCCATCAGCTCGGGGGTGACCTGGTAGCCGGCGAACGCCTTGAGGCGCACCTGCGCCTCGGCCTCCTGCCCCATCGAGGCGAAGACGTCCGTGTACACCACGTGGGCGCCGCGCACCGCGTCCTCGGGCCTGGTGACGACCTCGACCGTGGTCCCCGCGGTCGCGGCGTCCTGCTTGGCCAGCTCGACGATCGCCGGCTTCGGCTTGTACCCTTCCGGACTCGCCACGCGCACGTTCATCCCGGCCTTCGGCCCGCCCAGCATCAGCGAGTGGGCCATGTTGTTGCCGTCGCCGACGTAGGCGAGGGTCAGACCTTTGATCGTGCCGAACCGCTCGCGCGCCGTGAAGTAGTCGGTGAGCGCCTGGCAGGGGTGCAGCAGATCGGTGAGCCCGTTGATCACCGGCACCGTCGCGTACTTGGCGAGGTCCGTGACCGTCGCGTGCGCAAACGTGCGCGCCATGATCCCGTTGACGTACCGCGAGAGCACTTTGGCGGTGTCCTCGATCGTCTCCCCGCGGCCGATCTGGATGTCGCGGCTCGAGAGGAACGTCGCGAGCCCGCCGAGCTGGTACATGCCGACCTCGAACGAGACCCGCGTGCGCGTCGACGACTTCTCGAAGATCATGGCCAGCGTCTGGCCCGACAGCGCCGTGCGGTAGCGCTCCGGGCGGGCCTTCACGTTGGCCGCGAGCTGGAACAGCGCCTCGACTTCCTCCGCACTCAGGTCGTGGATCGAAACCAGGTCCTTGTGCCTCTGCCATGGGCCGTGGAACATCTCACGCCTCCTTGCCGGCGCGGTCGGCCACGATATACGTGCCCGAGGTGCGCGCGAGCGCGTCCTTGAGGTGCTCGGCGTCGGTGATCAGCACCTCCTTGCCGGTCTTCTCCACGAACTCGATCGCGGCCCTGATCTTGGGCCCCATCGACCCGGGGGGGAACTGGTGCTGCTCCAGCATCTCCTTCGCCTTGGCCACCGTGATCTCCTGCAGCCAGCGCTGGTTGGGACGCCCGAAGTTCTCGGCGACCTGGGCCACCTGCGTGAGCACGATGAAGAGGTCGGCGTCCAACTCCTGGGCGAGCAGCGAGGTCGTGTAGTCCTTGTCGATCACCGCCTCGACGCCGTTGAAGTAGTTGCCGACGTCCTGGTAGACCGGGATCCCGCCGCCGCCGGCGGCGACCACCAGCCGCGGCGAAGGCACCACCTTGCGCCAGCCGCGGCCAGCGTCCTCGACCATCTGCCACCCCTGCTCCTGCATCAGGAGGTTGGCGCGGTACGCCGTGAAGTAGGGGCCGACCGGCTTGCTCGGGTTCTCGAACGCGGGGTCGTCGCGCGCCACCTCGACCTCGGTGAGGACGGTGACCACGGGTTTCGCCAGCTGTTCCTCGTTGAGCCGGTTGCGCAGCTGGTTCTGCAGCATGAACCCCATCGAGCCCTCGGTCTGCGCGACGCACACCTCCAGGCTCTGGGGCGGGATCTTGGTGATCGCCTCCTCCACCTGGATCATGATGTTGCCGACCTGGGGCCCGTTGCCGTGGACGATCACCAGCTCGAACCCCCGGTGGATGATCTCCACCAGCCAGCGTGTCGCCTTCCAGGTGAGCGTGAACTGCTCCTCCTGGGTACCGTGGTCCTGCGGCCGGAGCAGTGCGTTGCCCCCGAAGGCGATGACCGCCACCGGCCGCCGTGCGTCTTGATGCTCTGTCACAAAGGCCTCCGCCCACCGCGGGGAGTGCCCGCATGGAGGCCAGCGATTGTGCGGATCGCTCACAAGGAAGTCAAGTAGAAAGGGGCGAAGACGTGGGTCGTGGGTCGTGGGTCGTGGGTCGTGGATCGTGGGTCGTGG
>NCBR01000031.1 GCA_002279285.1 Acidobacteria bacterium 37-71-11 | reverse complement strand
AACGCTTTGTGCCTCATGGCCGCCGTCGCACTCGTAGTTCTGTCCACGGTGGCCACAGATGCCGCGTCGGGCCTGCCTCTTCGGCCCACTGTGCTGTATCCCGTCAAGTTTGGGATCTCCCCGCCGATGAGCAGCCTTAAGCCGGTGGTCCCGCCGGCCGGCTTGGGGAACCGCGAGCGCCCGAACGAACTCCATCTGTTCCCAACGAGGCCGGCGGTCACGGACACCGTGGTGCAGCGCTAGTTCGGCCTCAGCAACATGCCGGCGCCGATCACGAGCTTCGACGGCATTCCGAGCACGGTCGACCAGACCTTGTTCGGGTTCGAGCTCACGCCGCCCGACACCGAGGGTGCGGTTGGTGGCAACTCGCCGGCCAGCAACGTCAATTTTCAGTGGGTCAACCTGGCGTGGGCGATCTTTGACAAGACCACCGGAGCGATGATTGGCTCACCACATGCCGGCAACAGCTTCTGGGCCGGCTTCGGTGGCACGTGTCAGTCATCGAACAGTGGCGATCCAATCGTCCTCTACGACAAACTCGCGGACCGTTGGTTTGTCGCCCAGTTTGACGTCCACGCCGTTCCGTATCATCAATGCTTCGCGGTGTCGACATCCCCGGACCCGCTTGGGACGTACTACCAGTACGAGTACACCACGGGGAGCGTCTTCCCCGACTACCCGAAGTACGGCATCTGGTCGGATGCGTACCTCGGGACCTACAACCAGTTCCAGTTCAACACTGAGAACAGCGTCGGCATCCTTGCCCTTGAGCGCGCCAAGATGGTCGCCGGCGACCCTACGGCGGCGATGATCCACATCGACCAGACCGGGGCTAACTGGTGGTCGGTTCTGCCGGCGGACTTTGACGGCACCATCGCACCGCCGACGGGCACCGCGATCTTCGGCGAGGTGGCCCCGGCCGGCACGGCCACGGGCCAGATGCAGCCCTCGTTCTTGATCTGGAACCTGACCTATGACTGGACCAACCCGGGCGCGGCGTGCTTCGGCGCGGCGTGCAGCGGGCAGCCGAACAGCATCGTTCCGGTGGCGGCCTACAACGACGTCTGCCCGGGCACTCGGGCGTGCGTGCCGATGCCCTCGCCTGGTGAGTCGGTCGACGCCTTCAGCGGCAACACGATGTACCGTCTGCAATGGCGCAATACCGGTAATCACGAGAACCTGGTCGCGAACCACACGGTGGACGGTGGCGGCGGTGTCGCCGGCGTGCGCTGGTATGAGATGCACCGGACCAGTCCCGCCGACTGGACCCTTTACCAGCAGGGCACGCTGGCGCCAGCCGACGGGCTGTACCGCTGGATGGGCAGCATCGCCATGGACCACAGCGGCGACGTCGCCCTGGGGTACAGCGGCTCCAGCGCCAGCAGGTACCCGTCGGTTTATTACTCCGGCCGTCTGGTCGGCGACCCACTCGGCACCTTGCCTCAGGGCGAGCAGCAACTGGTGGCCGGCAACGGCGTCATCAACACCGGCTACAACCGGTGGGGCGACTACAGCGCCATGCAGGTCGACCCCACGGACGACTGCACCTTCTGGTACACCCAGGAGTACACGGGCGGAGGTGGTTCGAACTGGTACACCCGCATCGGGTCGTTCAAGTTCCCGAGCTGCTCTCTGGGCGCGACGTTCTCCATCTCCGGTACCATCACGGATATGAACACTGGCCTTGGCATGGTGGCGTATGTGACCACCGGCACGCACGGAACCTACTCCAACTCGTCAGGCGCGTACACCATCACCGGAGTGCCGAACGGTACCTATACGGTCACACCGAGCAAGAGTGGCTACAACTTCGTTCCTGCTCATAGGCCGGTGACGATCAGTGGCGCGAGCGTCGGCGGGGTCAACTTCCAAGGCGAGTCGACTGCTCACGCCCCAACTTATTGAGCCGGACATTGTAAGGGGCCCCAAGTCGACCAAGCATAGCGGCAGCCAGCTGGCGAGCATCACAAGAGTGACAGCGGCGGGTACGGCGCATCGCCCTTGCATGGCGCCCGTGACTCCTCGCCCCACCCCAGTCTTGCTCTCAGGTTGCCGCTGGAGCTGTTTTCTTCCTACGTCTGCAGCACGCCCCAGCGGGCGCGGGGGATCTCGCCCTGGTGGGCGCACGCCGCGATGCAGGCGGCGACCGTCTCGCGGGTGTGGGCCGGGTCGAGGATGCCGTCCACCCAGAGCCGGGCCGCGGCGTAGCGCGGGTCGGCCGAAGCCTCGTAGCGCGCCCTCGTCTCGGCCAGGCGCGCGCGCTTCTCCTCCTCGCTCACGTCGTTGCCGCGGTTCTTGAGCTGGATCGCCAGCAGCGTCTGCGCCGCCTGCTCGCCACCCATCACCGCGATCGACGCCGACGGCCAGGCGAAGATGAAGCGCGGGCCATACGCCTTCCCCGCCATCGCATAGTTGCCGGCACCGTAGGAGTTGCCGACGACGATCGTGATCTTCGGCACCCCGGTGACGTCCTGCAGGAACAGCAGCGGGATCCCCTTCTGGTTGCACAGCTCGACGAAGCGGGCGCCCTTGTCGGCGCCGTCGGCGTAGATCACGCCCCCGATCTGCATCTCCTTGTCGTGCGGGCCGAGGCCGCGGCGGCGCGCCACGACGGCGCGCTGGTTGGCGACAATGCCCACCGCCCAGCCGCCGATGCGGCCCGTGCCGCACACCAGGGAGCGGCCCGAGGTCGCCTTGTACTCCTCGAACTCCGAGCCGTCGAGCAGGTGCGCGAGCAGCGCGTACGTCTCGTACGGCCGCGTCCGGTCGGCCGGCATCACGCCGGCGATCTCGCCCGGGTCCACCGCGGGCTCGGCCGGCTCGACGCGGTCGAACGGGGCGAGGCGCGGCGCCGCGAGCTGCCCCATGCGGACGCGCACCGCGGCCAGGCAGGCGGCGTCGTCGGGGAAGCGGTCGTCCACGACCATTGAGATGTCGGACTGCACCTCGGCCCCGCCCAGTGCCTCGGCCTCGATCTGCTCCCCGATCGCCGCCTTCACGAGGTGGGGACCGGCGAGGAAGATCGAGCCGGTGCCCTCGACGATGAGTGCCTCGTCGGACATGATCGGCAGGTACGCGCCGCCGGCGACGCACGGCCCCATGATTGCGGCAATCTGGTAGATGCCGGCGGCCGAGAGGCGGGCGTTGTTGTAGAACACCCGGCCGAAGTGCTCCTTGTCGGGGAAGATCTCGTCCTGGAGCGGCAGGAACACGCCCGAGGAGTCCACCAGGTAAACGAGCGGCAGGCGGTTCTCGAGGGCGATCTCCTGCGCGCGCAGGATCTTCTTGCAGGTGATCGGGAACCACGCGCCGGCCTTGACCGTCGCGTCGTTGGCCACCACCACGCAGGTGCGGCCCGAGACCGCGCCGACGCCGGTGACGCACCCCGCCGACGGGGCGCCGCCCCACTCCTCGTACATCCCCCACCCCGCCCAGGTGCCGAACTCGACGAACGGCGCCCCGGGATCGAGCAGTGCGGCCAGCCGGTCGCGGACCAGCATCTTGCCCTGCGCCGTGTGGCGCTCGGCGGCCTTCGCCCCGCCGCCCTCGCGCAGGCGCGCTTCCTCCGCCCGGAGCCTGGCGACGGCCTCGCGCCACCGCCGCAGGTTTCCCTCGAACCCCGCATCCCGCCGCACCGCCGCCGCCAACTGGCGCATCGAATCCCCTCCCGGTCTGGGCCCAGCGTACGCCAGGACAGGGCCGAGGCAAAGCTCGAACGTCCTGCACGCCGTTCCGGCGGTTGGTGATCTTCCCCGGAGGCGGCCGCGGATCCCGTACCCGCGATCGAAAAGGGCCACAGACACACCAACGGCCACGGGATCCGTGGCCGTTGGCAGCGAGGCGACCGGCGCCTCAGTCGATGGTGACGGTCTGAACCTTGATCATGTCGCCCGAGCGCTCGCCCTCGACGGTGACGCGGATCCCTGAGGTCTTCGTCGTCGCCTTGAGCGCCGCGAGGGCTTCCTCGTTTCCCTTCGCGTCGAACTTCACCCACGTCCCGTCCGAGGTCAGCACGCCGTAGCCGCTCTTGGCGCAGCGGAGCAGGCAGCTGGTCGGGTGCTTGTCGGGGTCGGCCTTGACCTTGTTGACGCAGTTGTGGTCGATGAGCGGAACGTTCTTCCACGTCTCGGCCGCCGCGATGGCGGGCAAGGCGAGGAGCGACAGCATCACCGCGGTGAGCAACGATCTCTTTGACATTGCGAATCCTCCTTATCGTCACATCAACCGAAGAAACGGTGCGCCGGACGGCGGCATTCCATGCCGGGAGATCCCGTCGCAGCACTTGCGATGCAGTTGCAGAACGTACAGGTGGGATGGCCTCTTGAATAATTCGGAAATTTAGGTCATGATTTGCCCGTTGGCGCGCTCGAGGGGGCCGGCGAGCGGCCCGACGCGACCAGGGGGACCATGAAGATCACCGCCACCGAAGAGTACGGAATGCGCTGCATGCTGCAGCTCGCGCTGCGGCCGGGGCACACCGTGTCCCTCTCCGAGTTGGCCGGGGCGGAGGGGATCGCGGTGCCGTTCGCGGCCAAGGTGCTCATCCGCCTGCGCCAGGCCGGCCTCGTGACCGCCACCCGCGGCCGCCATGGCGGCTACGTCCTGGCGGCGCCGCCGGAGCAGATCACGGTGGCGCGGATCCTCGAGGTCCTCGGCAAGCCGCTGTTCGACTCGGGGTTCTGCCTCCAGCACCGCAGCCCGGACGCCTCCGACTGTTCGCGCCTGACCGACTGCTCGTTGCGCCCGGTGTGGGCGCACCTCGACGCACTGCTCAAGCGCGTGTTCGAGCACACGACCCTCGCCGACCTGACCGCCGGCGAGCGCCTTACCGACAAACACCTGCAGGAGCGCTGGCCGCTCATCGTCCCCCAGGGACGCGGGAGCGGCACGGGCGCCGGCGGGCCGAGGGAGAGAGGAACGCAATGAACCACGATTCCAAACCTGTCTTTTCGTGCGCCGGCGTACGGATCCACATCGGCGAAAAAGAGGTCGTCAAGGGCGTCGACCTCACGGTGCAGCCGGGGGAGGTCCACGCGATCATGGGCCCCAACGGCTCCGGAAAGTCCACGCTGGCGAACGGCCTGATGGGACACCCGGCCTACGCCGTCGAGGGTACCGTGACGCTCGCCGGCGAGGACGTCAGCGCCCTCCCCCCCGACGAGAAGGCTCGCCGCGGGATGTTCCTCGCCTTCCAGTATCCGGTCGCGGTGCCCGGTGTGACCGTCGCCTCGTTCCTGCGCGCCGCCGTATCTGCGGTGCGCGGCGCCGACGTGCCGGTGCGGGAGTTCCGCAAGGAACTGCTGGCGCGCATGGCGGACCTCGAGATGGACCCCGCGTTTGCAGGGCGCTACCTCAACGACGGTTTCTCCGGCGGCGAGAAGAAGCGGGTCGAGATCCTCCAGCTTCTGATGCTCAAGCCGAAGTTCGCCCTGCTCGACGAGACCGATTCCGGCCTCGACATCGACGCGCTCAAGGTGGTCGCCAAGGGGATCAACGCCGCCGTGTCGAACGACACCGGGATGGTGCTGGTGACCCACTACCAGCGGCTGCTCAACTACGTGCGCCCGGACGTCGTGCACGTCTTCATGGACGGGCACATCGTGCGCACCGGCGGGCCCGAGCTCGCCCTCGAGCTCGAGGAACGCGGCTACGATTGGCTCGAACCGGCCGCCGCCGCAGGGGGTGTCTGATGGCCTCGACGCCGACCGTTGCCGACATCGGGAGCGACTACAACCAGCGCTACGGGTTCCACGACCCCGAGGAGTACTTCATGCGGACGCCCAAGGGGCTCTCGCACGAGGTCGTCGAGGCGATCTCCCTCCTCAAGAAGGAGCCCGACTGGATGCGTGCGTTCCGTCACAAGGCGCTCGACATCTTCCTGGCCAAGCCGATGCCCACCTGGGGCGACACCGCGATGCTGTCGGAGATCGACTTCGACGAGATCACCTACTACGTGCGCGCCACCGAGAAGCAGGAGACGAGCTGGGAGGAGGTCCCCGAGAACGTCAAGCGCACCTTCGACCGCCTCGGCATCCCGGAGGCAGAGCGCAAGTTCCTGTCCGGCGTCTCGGCGCAGTACGAGTCTGAGGTGGTGTACCACTCGGTCAAGGAGGAACTGACCAAGCAGGGCGTGATCTTCCTCGACATGGACTCGGGGCTGCGCGAGCACGAGGAGATCGTGCGCACGTACTTCGCCAGCGTGATCCCCGCGGCCGACAACAAGTTCGCCGCGCTCAACAGCGCGGTGTGGTCGGGGGGCTCGTTCATCTACGTGCCGAAGAACACCGAGGTGGCGATCCCGCTGCAGGCGTACTTCAGGATCAACGCCGAACGCATGGGCCAGTTCGAGCGCACCCTGATCATCGCGGACGAGGGCGCCAAGGTCCACTACATCGAGGGGTGCACCGCGCCCGTCTACTCCTCCCACTCGCTGCACTCGGCGGTCGTCGAGTTGATCGCGATGAAAGGCGCCCGCATCCGCTACACGACGATCCAGAACTGGTCCAACAACATCTACAACCTGGTCACCAAGCGTGCCGTCGCCAACGAAGACGCGGTGGTCGAGTGGGTGGACGGCAACATCGGCTCCAGGCTCACCATGAAATACCCGGCGGTGATCCTCAAGGGCGAGCGCGCGCACGGCGAGGTGCTCTCGATCGCGTTCGCCGGCCCGGGCCAGCACCAGGACGCCGGCGCCAAGATGATCCACCTCGCGCCCAACACGACGTCGAAGATCACCTCCAAGTCGATCTCCAAGGGGACCGGCCGGTCGTCGTACCGCGGCCTGGTCAAGATCCGCAAAGGCGCTCATGGCTGCAAGACCTCGGTGCAGTGCGACGCGCTCCTGATCGGGGGCGCCGCGCGCACCGACACCTACCCGACCATGGAGATCGACGAGGACCAGGTCCGGGTCGAACACGAGGCGCGCGTCTCCAAGATCGGCGACGAGCAGCTCTTCTACCTGCGCTCGCGCGGAATCAGGGACGACCAGGCGCGCCTCATGATCGTCAACGGCTTCATCGAGCCGTTCGTCAAGGAGCTGCCGATGGAGTACGCGGTCGAGCTCAACCGTCTCATCGAGCTGGAAATGGAGGGCTCCGTTGGCTAGCCGCCCGGCCGTCGAGACCGCCCCCGCCATCGCGCTCGAGCACATCGACGCCCTCTCGCGGGTCGCGGGCGAGGATGCCGGCACCCTCGCAATCCGCCGCGAGGCACACGCGCGCCTCACCCCACTCGCGCTCCCCAACCGCTCCAGCCACCTCTGGCGCTATACCAACCCGGCGCGTTTCCTGCCCGACGGCGACCCGACCGCGCAGGCGCCGGCCGACGTCGCTCCGACGTGGCGCCTCGACGAGTCGCTGTCGGTGGCCGCACTGCTCGCCGGCAGCGCCTTGCGGGTGGTCGAGATCGGCGCCGACGCCCGCAACGCCGGCGTCGTGGTCGAGGACCTCCACCGCGCCGCGGCCGGCGGCCTGCTGGGAACCGTCGTGCCGGCAAGCCACGGGTTCCTGGAAGCGATCAACACCGCCGCCTGGCGCGGCGGGGTGCTGGTGCGCGTCCCGGCCGGGGTCTCCCTCGAGCACCCGATCCGCCTCCGCCTGGTGGCCGGAAGTATCTCCCTCCCGCGCGTGCTCGTACTCGCGGGCGAGGACAGCTCGTTCGAGATCATCGAAGGACACGTAGGCGGGGACGCGGCGACCCGGGTCATCGGCGTCACCGAGATCGTGGTCGGCGCCCACGCGGACGTCCGCTACGGCCTCGTCCAGCGCTGGGAAACCGGCGTGACGGGCCACCTCACCGCCCGCGCCAGGGTGGGTGCCGGGGCCCACTTCCAGATGTCGATCGCCTCGTTCGGCGGGACCGAGTTCAAGGCCGACGTCGGCGCGTTCCTTGCGGGCGAGGGCGCCGAGGTCGAGACGTTCGGCGTCGCGATGGGCGGCGACTCACAGCGGTTCGACCACCACACCGAGCACATCCATGAGGCCCGGAAAACGCGTTCCAACCTCGACTTCAAGGTCGCGCTCACGGGCGCCGCGCGTTCGGCGTACACCGGGATGATCCGGATCGCCCCAGGAGCGGCCGGTTCCGAGGCGTACCAGGAAAACAGAAACCTGCTGCTCTCCGGCCAGGCCCGGGCCGAGTCGATCCCCGAGCTCGAGATCCTCACGGACGACGTGCGCTGCTCGCACGGCGCCACCGTCTCGCCGATCGACCCGGAGCAGCTCTTCTACCTGGAGAGCCGAGGCCTCGCGCCGATGCAGGCGGCGCGCGTGATCGTCTACGGGTTCCTCGACCAGACGCTGGGCCGGCTGCCGCAGACCACGCGCGAGCGCATCCAGGCGCTGGTAGCTGCGCGGCTGCACACGGAGTGAGCGCCATGGCCACGACGGCGTCCCCGGCTGTGGGCTTCGACCCCCGCGCGCTGCGAGCGCGCTTCCCGATCCTCGGCCGCCAGGTCCACGGCCACCCGCTCGTCTACCTCGACAACGCGGCCACGACGCAGAAGCCCGACACCGTTCTGGCCGCGATCACCGCCTACTACACGACCTCGAACGCCAACGTCCACCGCGGCGTCCACACCCTCGCGGAAGAGGCCACCGCCCTGTACGAGCGCTGCCGCGCGCGCGCCGCCGCCTTCGTCAACGCCCCCGATGCGCGCGGCGTGGTCATCGTGCGCAACGCCACCGAGGCCATCAACCTCGTGGCCCGGTCGTGGGGGGCGACGCTCGCCCAGGGTGACGAGGTGCTGCTCTCCGAGATGGAGCACCACTCCAACCTGGTGCCGTGGATCATGCTCGCCCGCGAGCGCGGCGTGACGCTGCGCCACGTCCCGATCACCGCCGACGGCCGCCTCGACATGGCGGCGTTCGCGTCGCTGCTGTCGCCGCGCACGCGCATCGTCTCGCTGACCGCCATGTCCAACGTGCTCGGCACGATCAACCCGATCGCCGAGATCGCGGCGGCCGCGCACCGTGCCGGCGCCGTGATGGTCGTGGACGGCGCGCAGTCGGTCCCGCACATGCCGGTGGACGTCCAGGCGCTCGGCGCCGATTTCCTGGCGTTCTCGGCGCACAAGATGTACGGGCCCACCGGGATCGGCTTCCTGGTGGCGAAGCCGGAGCTTCTCGAACGGATGGAACCGGTCGCCGGCGGAGGCGAGATGATCCGCGAGGTCCGGCTGGACTCCGCCACCTGGAACGAGATCCCGCACAAGTTCGAGGCCGGCACCCCCAACATCGCGGACGCCGCGGCGTTCCCTGCCGCACTCGATCTGCTCGAAGAGCTCGGAATGCCGGCCGTGCGCGCCCACGAGCGCGAGCTCGTCGGCTACGCCCTCGAGCGCCTGCGCTCGCTCGGGTGGCTGCAGATCCACGGACCGGCCGAGGCCGACGTGCGCGGCGGCCTCGTCTCGTTCGTGGACCCCGAGATCCACCCCCACGACCTGGCGCAGGTGCTGGACACCCTTGGCATCGCGGTCCGCGCCGGCCACCACTGCGCCCAGCCGCTGATGCGCCGGCTCGACGTGACTGCCACCGCGCGGGCGTCGTTCGGGATCTACAATGATCGCGACGACGTGGACGCCCTGGTGGACGGTTTGGTCGCCGCGAGGCGCTACTTCGGCCTCGCGTGAGGATTAGGAAGCAGGAAGAGGGAAGAAGTGAGAGGGACGGCAAGATCAAAGATCCACGAGCGGCGATCGCCGGCGACGCGGCTGCCCTCCCTCTTCCGTCTTTCCTCTAACCTCTTCCATTGGCACGTGCGCGGTGTCGGAGAGGTGGATCCCCGTCATGGTTGACCGTCCCGACGTCGCGCTCGACGACCTCTACCGCGAGGTGGTGATGGACCACCACCGCCACCCGCACGGGCGCGCGCCACTGGGGCGGGTGGACGCCACCGCCCAGGGCTTCAACCCGGTGTGCGGCGACGAGGTTGTGATCTCCTTGGCCCTCGACGGCGACCGCGTGACGGGGGCCCAGGTCCAGGGGCGCGGGTGCGCCATCTGCACCGCGTCCGGTTCAATGATGGCCGAGATGATCCCGGGCCACACCGCTGCCGAGGCCGAGGCCACCGCGGAGGCGTTCCGCGCCGTCATGCACGGCGCGCCGGCTCCCACCGGGGTCGACCTCGGCGATCTGGAGGCGCTCGAAGGGGTGCAGAAGTTCGCGGTGCGTGTCAAGTGCGCCATGCTCCCCTGGGTCACCCTGACCGACGCCCTCAAGGCGTGGCGAAGCGGCAGAACCGAGACGACCAGCAGCACCGAGGCGCCGGAGGCTACCCGATGAGCGAGCTGACCCCCGAGTCCGTGCGAGAGGCGCTCAAACCGGTCGTGGACCCGGAGATCTTCATCTCCATCGTGGACCTCGGTCTGATCCGCGACGTCGTCGTCGCCGAGGGTGGAGCGAAGGTCAGGGTCGTGATGACGCTCACGACGCCGTTCTGCCCGGAGGGTCCGATGATCGTCGAGCAGGTCAAGCAGATCGTCGCGTCGCTGCCCGGCGTGCAGGAGTCCGAGGTCGAGCTCGTGTGGAACCCGCCGTGGGACCCGCGCAAAGAAGCCTCCGACGAGGTCAAGGCCGACCTTGGCATCTGGGACTGATCCTTGCTGGAGGGACGGGAGGCCTCTAGGCTTCTCTTCGGGCCCCGGGCCGAGGAACGTCGGGGTGAGGAGGAAACATGCCGGTCATCACCATCTCGAGAGGTTCGTACTCGGGAGGCAAGGCGCTCGCCGAGTGCCTGACGCGACGCCTGGGATACCGGGTCATCGACCGTGAGGCCGTCATCGCCAAGGCCGTCTCGTGCGGCACATCTGAAGACAAGCTCCGCCACGCCGTCGTCGACCCGCCGGGGTTTCGCGACCACTTCAACGAAGAGAAGCGGCGGTACATGACGCTGTTCCAGGCCTGCTTGACGGAGGAGGCCCGCAAGGACAACCTGGTCTACGTCGGCAACGCGGGCCACCTGCTGCTCAGAGGCATCAGCCACGTCGTGCGGGTGAGGATCATTGCACCCATGAGCTACCGGCTGGCCGCCGTCCAGGAAAGCCGGCACCTGGACCGCGAGGAAGCCCACGCCTACATCGAGCAGGTGGACCACGCCCGGGCCAAGTGGACTCGGTTCCTCTACGGCGTGGACTACGGCGACCCCGCTCTCTACGACCTGGTCATCAACCTGGAGCGGGCCACCGTCGAGGACGCCTGCGCGACTGTGGCCTCCATGGCCAACGAGCGGACGTTCCAGACCACGGTGGAGTCCTCCGAGGCCATGGAGGACCTGGCGCTTGCCACCCACGTCCGTGCCGCGCTCATCGTGCATCCTCAGACGAGCGCGCTGCTCCTCGACGTCGAGGCGCGGCGCGGGACCGTGAAGCTGCTCGGCAAGGTCCGGGACAGCCAGCAACGGGCGGCTGTGGAAGAGCTCGCCCGGGGGGTCCCCGGCGTCGAACGCCTGGTCCTCGACGACCTCGTCCAGGCATTGGACCGCTGACGGGATCACGAGGGCTGCCACCGTTTCTGTTACCTCCACGTAACCGAGCCCCAGCTGCGAGGCCGACGGCAACCGGCAAATTCTCTCAAGCTATTTGACTCTAATGGCTTGCACCATCTCTCCAAACCCAGAAGAGCGTGGCACAGGGGTTGCAAATCCGGTCCTTCGGAACCGCGAGGGGCCGGATGGGGACAAGGGGGAGGATCCAGACACCGCTCGCCATCTTTTCGGGCAGCGACCGCTACCGGTGGCACGTGCTCGGGGCGGTGCTGATCGGCGCCTTCATGTCGGCGCTCGACGCCAGCATCGTCAACATCGCGCTGCCTGCCGTCACCGTCACCTACCATTCGCGCCTGGGAGTCGTCGAGTGGGTCTCCCTCTCCTACCTGCTCACGCTCACTCTGGCGCTCCCGGCCCTCGGCCGCCTGGCCGACATGTTCGGGCGAAAGCCTCTGTACAACCTCGGCTTCGTGGTGTTCACCGTGGGGTCGTTCTTCTGCGGCGCGGCGCCCGGCATCGTGTCCCTCGTGCTGTGGCGGGTGGTCCAGGCCACCGGCGCCGCGCTCCTCCAATCCAACAGCCTGGCACTGATCACGCAGGTCTTCCCGGAGCGGGAACGCGGCCGCGCCATTGGGCTCCAGGGCGCCGTGCAAGCCGCCGCCATGTCCCTCGGCCCCTACCTGGGGGGCATGCTGGTCAAGCACCTGTCATGCCAAGCCATCTTCTATGTGAACGTGCCGATCGGCATCGTGGGGACGATGGTGGCATGGTTGGTCTTGCCCGCGCCCGCAGAGCGGAAGGCGCGCGTCTCGATCGACTGGGCGGGCGGGCTCACCTTTTCCACCGCCCTCGCGTCGCTCATGCTGGTGCTGACGCAGTTGACGGCCAAGAACTGGATCTCCCGGCACACGAGCCTGCTTCTCTTCCTGGCGGCCGCATCCGTGGCCGTGTTCTGTCTCATCGAGCGGCGAGCGGCCGAGCCGTTCATCAAGCTGAGCCTCTTTCGGGAGCGCAACTTCACCATCGGGAACATCTCCGGCATGTTCTCGTACATGGCTCTCTTCGCACCCCTGTTCATGCTGCCGTTCTACCTCGAGAAGGTGCTCAAGCTCGATCCCGAAAAGGCCGGCACGCTGCTGACGCCGGTCCCCATGGCCCTCTCGGCCGTAGCCCTCTTCAGCGGGTACCTGTCGGATAAGTTCGGCGTGCGCATCTTCACGACCGGGGGCATGGCTCTTACCGCCGTGAGCCTGTACACCCTCACCACCCTGCACTCGAACTCCAGCGTCTTCGACGTGGTGTGGCGTCTCGCGCTTCTCGGCGTCAGCCTCGGCCTCTTCACGCCGCCGAACAACCGCTCGGTCATGTGTGCCGCGCCGGAGGCTGATCTCAGCGTGGCCGGAGGCCTCCTCAATATGATGCGCAGCCTCGGCATGATGTGCGGGGTGGCGTTCGCCCAGTTCATCTACAGCCGCGAGCTGCACGAGCTGCTCGACAAAGCGGCCGCGGAAACCGAGCCAGTCACCAGGCAACTCAGGTATCACGACATGATGCTCAGCTTCGACAAGGTCTACGTGGCGATGATCTTCGTGGCGGTGGCCGCAGCGTTGATGTCGGTTCTGAAGGAGCGACAGGAGCTGGCCGGGCACAAACACCTGGAGACGCCGCTGGAGTTCTGACCGCCGGCATCGGGAACGCCCGCCAGCGCCGCGCCGGCTCCCCCGGACCCGGCGCCTGGGACTAGGCCGGGGCGAACGAGTCGACCGCGGCGCCCTCGTCCTCGAAGACCTCGAGCAGCGGCAGGATCTGGGAGAGGTGCAGCGTGTGCTTGACCCGATCGCCGGGGCGCAGGAGCTTGAGTGCGGCACCGAACTCGTGCGCGAGCTTCCAGCTCGCGACCAGCTCACCCACGCCGCTGCTGTCGAGACGCTTGACGCGGGCGAGGTTGAGGAGGATCTTCGTCCACCCCTCGGCGATCAGCTCGGAGACCACGTCGCGCAGCATCTCCTCGCCATCCTCGGTCACGAGGTCCCCCTTGAAGTCCACGATGATCACGTCCTTCGCGTGGCGAACGTCGGCGCGCATTGGGTGATTGTAGCTCGCCGCGCCGGCCGGCGCGCGTCCCTGGGGCTCCGCGTCCCGTCGGCCCGCTACTTGGAGCGGCGCCCGGAAGGAAGTAAGCTCTAAAGGCACAGGACACGAGAGCTCCGGCGGGTGGAGAGACGCAACAGGAACCGGGAGGTAGGTTGTCATGGACGCCGTACAACGGAGCACACTGGTCGTCGGAATCGAGCCGAAGGTGTTCGAGAAAGTCTCCAAAATGTTGAAAGTAGACGATTTTCTTTCCGATTCTTCGGAGACGGGGAAAGTTGCGCTCGAGTCGATCTCGTTCCTCCCGTTCGACGCCATCGTCGCCGCCTTCCCGCTGCCCGACATGCCGGTGTCACAGTTCCTCGACGCATTGCGCGCCAAGGACTCCCCCTGCCGGCAGTCGGCGGTGATACTGCTGGCGGCGCCAGGCACGCTTGCTGACGCTGAGGCGCTGCTCGGAAAGGGAGCCAACCGCGTCCTCTCCGTCGAGGAGCTCGACGACGACTTCGCCCATGAGCTCTCCCGCCTGCTCGAGGTGCCGCCGCGCTTCCCGATGCGTGCGGTTTCGCGCCTCAAGGTCCAGCTCTCGTGGGGAACCAGCCACACCATGTGCCAGACGGAAAACATTTCGGCCCACGGGATGCTCATCAAGACCGACCACCCCTACCCGGTCGGCACCCAGATGGCGTTCGAGCTGGCGGTGCCCGGCGACGCCGAACCGGTCCGCGGTTATGCCGTCGTGGTGCGCCAGACCCAGAAGAAGCGGGAGCGTGCCAGCGGGGTTGGGGTGCGGTTTTCCTCGTTCGAGAGCGGCGACAAGAAACGCTTTGAGGCTCTGCTGCAAAAGCTCGCCAAATGAGTCGGGCGCGGGTCTTCAGAACCTCAAGCCGGCGAGGACGTTCGCGGACACTCCGGAGCGCTTCCGGAAGTCGGCGACGCTCGCGAACGGCGCCAGCGCCCGCTGTGCGCGCCACGACGCCACCTCCGCCTCGGTGATCCCGGGGACGAGACGGATCACCCCCTCCTCGGCGGTGTTGACGTCGAGGGAGAGTGGCCGGACGCTGTCGAGGCCGACGAGTCTCACCTCCCGCCCTGCCACCTCGCACCGTAGCTGCGGGCCGAGGCGCGCGTACAGGACCTTCGGGTCGGCGGCCGCGGCCGCGTGCCAGCGTTCGCGGGCCGCGTCGATCCGCGCGCGGTCGAGGTGGGCGAGGTCGAGGCCGAGCGCCGCCAGGTAGTGCCCGCGCCAGAGCGCCGCCGCATCCGCGTCCATGAAGACGCCGTGCGACAGGTCGAGGAAAACGTCGAGGACATCGCCCCAGTCGGCGGCGCTCACTCGCTTATAGGTCGTCAGGAAGTGCAGCAGGAACGGCTCCTCGGAGGTAAACGGCATCGTTGCGAACGTCTCTGCGAGCGCCGTCAGCACGGTGTTCTGGCGGAAGCGAACGGTGTCCTCGCTCGGCGCGCGTTCGCCTCGCACGAGGATGGAGAAGAAGAAGCTGGCGTAGAAGCCCTCGGAGGCGAGCAGCTGGTCGGCGTCGCGCAGGCTCGCAAAGTCGCGGGCCGTCTCGATCTGCACCCGCAGGTAGTCGGGTTGCTTGAACGCCGGCGCAAACGCGAAGGCGTTGTCGCGCACCGCCGCGTAGCGGGCGTGCGTCTGTGCGAACGTCAGCAGGTCCGCGGAGGGCCAGTAGTACTCGGCGCGCATCTTCGCCGCCGGCCCGAAGAGGAACTGATCGTGGTGATACTGTCGGCGCACGTCGGGCGCGTTGGAGAGTTGCGCGATCAGGGTCTCCAGACTGATCGCGAACCCCTCGTCGAATGCGGTGCCGCGGTCGGTGAGCGCCGCGAGGGTGTGCGGGATCGCGGCGATCTCGCGCCGAGGGATCCCCCGGCCTCCCGCCAGCATTGCGAGCGCCACGTGGCCGGTCTCGTGCAGAAACGTCGTCGAGAATCGCCACTCCTCGGGGCCGAGCTGCACGTACGCTGCGTGGGGGTGGTCCTCGATTTCAGTCCCGGTCTTCAGGCGGAAACCGACGGCGCTGTTGTCGCCGTCGGGGACGATCGCGATCGTGTACTCGGCAGGCTGCATGGCGGCGGCACCCCGCGCAACCGCGATCGAGCGCGCTCGCGCGTACAGGTCGAGCGCCCAGCGCGCCGCCGCGTTGTCGAGGAACCTCGTCAGCGATGCGACGCGGGCCGGGTCGGTGATCCGCCTGTAGCACGGGAGCGCACCCGCCGGCGCGAGCGGGTCGGGCTCCACGAACGCCACCTGCACGCCTGCGCCCACGGCCTGCGCCGGCGGCTGCGCCGCCGCGGCGCCCGCGAGCGCAAGAACCGCGACTCCGATCGCAGCGATCATCCGCATCATGCCCCCCCATCATGGTAATCCGGATCTGGCGCAGCCGCTCCGCCGCAGGGCGCGAGACGGTACGCGCCACACCGGCTCGATCGAAAGTCGAGCCATGCGAACGCTCGGCCGCATCAGGGCAGGGGCTGCTGATAGAATGGAAATAGGAATTGTCCGTGTCCAACTCGGCACAGCGACACGCTCCCGCGCTCTTTTATGCCTCCGCCCGCACGCTGGCCGAGTACGTCGAGATGTGCCTCGACCGTCACGCGGCCCACCCTTTCCTCGCCGAGCTAGGCGGACCCTCCCTCACCTACGGAGACGCGCGCGACCGGATCGCCGCGATCCGCCAAAACCTGCGCCGGGCGGGCGTCAAGGAGGGCGACAAGGTCGCGTTGCTCGGGGCGAACTCGATCCACTGGGCGCTGGTGTACCTCGCCGCAGTCACGTACGGCGCGGTCGTGGTCCCGATTCTCACCGAGTTCCCCGCCCCGAACATCCACAACATCGTCAACATGTCGGATGCCCGGGTGCTGTTCGTCGCCTCACCGCTGCTCGAGAAGGTTGCCGGCGGCACCTTCCCGAAGCTCGCGCACATGTTCCTGCTCGAGGACTTCAACGCGATCGAGCTGCAGGTCCTCCCCGAGCTCGTCAAGAAGATCCAGGCCAGGGTGGACATCCTGCGCGAACGCGCCGGACAGTTCCTCACCGAGCACGGCCTCCCGGGGGCCTACGTCGGCTACACGCCGCGCCCGGACGACCTCGCCGCCATCGTCTACACCTCCGGCACCACCGGGCATTCGAAGGGTGTGATGCTGACGCAGGGGAACATCCTTGCCGATGTGGTCGCCGCCGTCCGTTTCGTCCAGATCTCCCCGAGCGACCGCTTCCTCTCGCTGCTCCCCCTCGCCCACACCTACGAGTGCACCTGCGGCTTCCTGGGGCCGATGTGCGGCGGCGTCTCGATCCACTACCTGCAGCAGAAGCCCAGTCCCACCGTCCTGCAGAAGGCGTTCGCCGCGGTCAGGCCCACGATGGTGTT
>NCBR01000376.1 GCA_002279285.1 Acidobacteria bacterium 37-71-11 | reverse complement strand
GCGCAGGAAACCCACGGCATCAACCCGGCGGACATGGACACCAGCGCCAAGGCGTGCGTGAACTTCTTCCAGTACGCCGACGGCGGCTGGGTCAAGGCGCACCCGATCCCGCCGGAGTACCCCCGCTGGGGCACGTTCAACGTGCTCGCCGAGGAGAACCGCGACAAACTGCACGGCATCCTCGAGGGCCTCGCGGCGCGCAAGGACCTCGCCCCCGGCACCGACGACAGGAAGCTCGCCGATTTCTGGGGCGCGTGCATGGACGAAAAGGCGATCGAGGCCGCCGGCGCCAAGCCGATCGAGCCCGAACTCGCGCGCATCGCCGCGATCAAGACGCCGGCCGAGCTCCAGGCCGAGGTGGCCCGGCTGCAGAGCGAGGGCGTCCGCGTGCTCTTCGGCTTCGGCTCGGAGCAGGACCGCAAGAACAGCGACGAGGTGATCGCCTCGCTGCGCCAGGGCGGACTGGGGCTGCCCGACCGCGACTACTACCTCAACGAGGACGCTCGCTCCAAGCAGATCCGCGAGAAGTACGCCGAGCACGTGGCGAAGATGCTCGAGCTTCTGGGGGACGGCGCGCCGCAGGCCAAGGCCGAGGCCGCGACGGTGCTTGCGCTCGAGACCGACCTCGCCAAGATTTCGATGACGCGTGTCGAGCAACGCAACCCCGACAACACCTACCACCGCCTCGCCACCGCCGAGCTCGCCAAACTGGCGCCCGACCTCGACTGGCCGCTGTACTTCCGCGCTCAGGAGACGCCCGCGATCGCCAGCCTCAACGTGGCGCAGCCGGAGTTCATCCGCGGCGTGGGCGTGCTGCTGGCCAAGGTCCCGCTCGACCAGTGGAAGACCTACCTGCGCTGGCACCTCGTGAGCTGGGCGGCGCCGCAGCTCTCCTCGCCGTTCGTCAACGAGGAGTTCGCCTTCCGGGGGAAGACCCTGCAGGGAACGGAGAAGATCCAGGAGCGTTGGAAGCGCTGCGTCGGCGCCACCGATCGCCAACTCGGCTTCGCGCTCGGCCGCCTTTACGTCAAGAAGTACTTCCCGCCCGAGGCCAAGAAGCAGGCCGACGAGCTGGTGCACAACCTGATCGCGGCGCTGCGCGCCGACATCGCCACCCTCGACTGGATGAGCCCCGCGACGAAGAAGGCGGCGATCGCCAAGCTCGACGCCTTCACGCCGAAGATCGGCTACCCGGACAAGTGGCGCGACTACTCGAAGTATCAGGTGGCGGCCGACTCGTACCTGGCGAACGTTCGGCGCGGCGATCAGTACGATTTCCACCGCACGATCGACAAGATCGGCCAGCCGGTGGACCGCACCGAGTGGTGGATGACGCCGCCCACCGTCAACGCCTACTACAGCCCGTCGCGCAACGAGATCGTCTTCCCGGCCGGCATCCTGCAACCGCCG
>NCBR01000375.1 GCA_002279285.1 Acidobacteria bacterium 37-71-11 | reverse complement strand
GCGGGACGCCGGAAGGACATGTTCATCTCCGGCGGCGTCAACGTCTACCCGGCCGAGATCGAGGGCGAGTTGCTCCTCCACCCGGGTGTCAAGGACGCGGCGGTGATCGGCGTCCCTCACCCGACCTGGGGCGAGGTCGGGGTCGCGTTCGTGGTGCCGCGGGGCGAGCCCGTGCCGGCCGCCGACGAGCTTGCCGCGTTCCTTGCCCGGCGCATCGCCAAGTTCAAGGTCCCAAAGGAGTTCGTATTCGTGGACTCGCTTCCGCGCACAGCCTATGGCAAAGTGGTCAAAGGTGAGCTGGCCGCTCGGCACGCGTGTACCCGCGCGCAGGGCACAGAGCACAGGACACCGGAAGAGGACAAAGGCCGAAAGTGATCGAAGAGAACGTGCTCGCGCATCGTGTGGACGGCAGCGGCGACCCGGTCCTCCTGCTCAACGGCGGCATGATGAGCATCTCGTCGTGGGACCCGATCGTCGACCGCTTCACCGGGGGCTATCGCGTGGTGCGTTGCGATTTCCGCGGACAGCTGCGCTCGCACGAGCCGCCTCACCCATCGCTCGACGGTCACGTCGCGGACGTGATCGAGCTTCTGGACGCGCTCGACATCGCGAAGGCCCACGTCATCGGAACTTCGTTCGGGGCCGAGGTCGGTCTGCTGCTCGCCGCGACGCGTCCCGACCGTGTCGCCTCGCTGGTGGCCGCCACGGCCACCGGCGTCGCCACCGAGGTGATGGGCAACGGCGGCGGCGAGTTGGCGCGCGCCTGCCGCGAGGCCGCCACGGGACGCGGCGCCGACATCGTGGGCGAGATGCTGATCCCGTTCTTCTACTCACCGGCGTATGCCGCGGCGCACCGCGAGGAACTCGCCGCCCGCGCGGCCCAGATCGCGCTCTTGCCGGCGTGGTGGTTTCTGGCGGCTGCCCAGTTGCTGGCGTCGATCGAGGACCTCGACCTGCGCCCCGTCCTCGGCCGCATCGCGTGCCCGGTGCTGGTGTTGGCGGCCGAGAAGGATCTCGTCATGCCGCTTATCCAAACGCGGGCGCTCGCGGCCGCGATCCCGGGGGCGCGTCTCGAGATCGTCGAGGGGAGCGGCCACGTGCTGGTCGTCGAGCAACCCGGGCGCTTCGCGACGTCGTGTCTCGATTTCCTTGCATCGGTGCAGCCTTGCATCGGTACAGCACCCCGGCGCGGTGGGGGTTTCGTCGTGAGCACCGATACCTTCGAATGCACGTCTGTACGGTTGGGGAAAACGAAAGACGGAAGAAGGAAGAGGAAAGGCGCGAGCGCCGAACGCGTCGCGTCTTCCCTCTACCGTCTAACCTCGACCCTCTCTCTTTCTGCTCGACAGCACACGAACCTTCAAACCTTTGAACCGTCTTCCGGGAGGATGACATGAGAAAGAAGATCTATATCGCCGCCTACCACCAGTCGAAGTTCGGCAAGCTCATGGGGATGCAGCCGCCGGACATCATCGCGAACGCGGTCAAGGATGTGTGCGCCGAGATCAAAGCCGACCCCTCCGCCATCGACGTCGGCTCGGTCGGCGCCGTCTGCAACGTCTCCCTCAACAAGCAGGGGCTGCTCTCCGGGCTGATGGCGATGGTGCCCGGCCTGGGCGCGAAGCCGATCGAGGCGGTCGAGAACGCCTGCGCCACCGGCGGGCAGGCGATCCTCTCGGTGATCCACAAGTTGCTCGTGGGCGACGGTGAGGTCGGGATCGCGGTCGGTTACGAGAAGATGCGAGACAACGACGGCAAGATGGACGGCAAGCTCATCGGTGAGGTGCTGGGCTACTTCTCGCACCCCGACGAGCGCGCGGGGAAGGTGTTCATCTTCCCGCACCTGTTCGCCGAGGTCATGGACCTCTACATGAAGACGTACGGCGTCAAGGAAGAGCAGCTGGCCCAGATCGCCGTCAACGAATACGCCAACGCCAAGTACAACCCGTACGCGCAGATGCAGAAGATCCAAATCACGCTGGAACAGGCGATGAAGATCGAGGGGATCAACCGCTACGTCGTCGAGGGGCTGCCGCTCAAGACGTACGACTGC
>NCBR01000030.1 GCA_002279285.1 Acidobacteria bacterium 37-71-11 | reverse complement strand
CGCACGGCGATGAGGGTGTTGCGCACCGTCGCCGAGGGCCCGGCAGCAGGCCGCGAGCAGCTGTACGAGCTGGCGGCCGGGGTGGCGTGGGAGGAGACGTTCGCGCAAGGCCGGACGTTCGCGGTCGAGTCGGCCGGGCGCGGGAGCGGGTTCGCCAGCGGAGCGTTCGCCGCCCTTACGGTCAAGGACGCGATCGTGGACCGCCTGCGCGCCCGCTGGGGGACGCGACCCGACGTGGCGCGCGCCAACCCCGATCTCCTCGTCCACCTGCACCTGGCGGGGGAGCGGGCCGACATCGCGCTCGACAGCTCGGGGGAGCCCCTCTCACACCGCGGCTACCGGCCGCGTGGCGGGCCGGCTCCGCTTTCTGAGACTTTGGCCGCCGGCGTCCTGCTGCTCGCCGGGTACGACGGGACGCAGCCGTTCCTGGACCCGATGGCCGGAACCGGAACGATCGCGATCGAGGCGGCCCTGATCGCCACGAACAGCGCACCCGGCCTGCGCCGGCGCTTCGCCTGTGAGCGCTGGCCTCTCCACGCGCCGGCGCTGCTCGCCGCCGAGCGGGAACGGGCTGCCGGCGCGCGCAGGCCGGCACCGTTCGCGATCGTGGCCGGAGACCGCGACGTGCGGGCGGTGGCGGCTGCGCGGCGCAACGCCCGCGAGGCCGGGGTCGCGGATGCGGTCGCGGTGGTGGAGAGGGATGCGCTCGATCTGACGCCGCCGGGGCCGGGGACCCTGATCGTCAGCAACCCGCCGTACGGCGAGAGGCTCGGCGACGCCGGCGACCTGGCGGAGCTCTACCGCGGGCTCGGCGATGCCTTCAAGCGCCGCGGGGCGGGCGCCACGGCGTGGCTGCTCGTCGGCAACCCCGACCTCGCCAAGGCCGTCGGGCTGCGGCCGTCGCGCCGCATCGTGCTGTTCAACGGGCCGATCGAGTGCCGGCTGCTGCGCTACGACCTGTACGAGGGCCGCCGGGACCGGCACGAGGACGGCCCGCGCGGAGTCCGGGCCGGGGACCAAAGCGGCGACTGACTTTGATGCTAAACTTACACGCCTGTTATGCTCTCGATCGTCGCCCTGATCCCCGCGTATAACTGTGCCGACCGTGTCGGGAGCGTCGTGCGCGGCATCGGCAGGTTCGTCCCCGACGTCCTGGTCGTGGACGACGGCTCGACCGACGGCACCGGCGAGGCCGCCCGCGCGGCCGGCGCGAGCCTGGTCGTCCACCCCGAGAACCGCGGCAAGGGTCCCGCGGTGCGTTCCGGGTTGGCCGTGCTGCTCGGCCAACCGTACTCGCACGTCCTGATGCTCGACGCGGACGGGCAGCACGACCCGGAGGACGCCCAGCACTTCCTCGACGCCGCGCCGGAAGCCGACTTCGTGCTCGGCGACCGCCTCTGGAACCGCGAGGCGATTCCGGCCAGGCGGTTCTGGACCAACTTCATCGGCACCCGCGCGCTGCAGTTGATGACCGGCTTCCCGCTGGAGGACTCGCAGTGCGGTTACCGTCTTGTGGCGTCGTCGTACCTGCGCCGCATGGGTCTGGTCGGCAACCGCTACTCCGTGGACACCGAGATCATCGTTCGGGCGGGCAAGCTGCGCGCGCGCTTTGCCCATGTCCCGGTGCGGGTGATCTACGAGGGCGCGGTGTCGCACTACCGGCCGTTGTCGGACACCGTGCACATCGTGCTTTCCGCCGCGCGGTTCAAGGTCGACGAGGGCGACCTCCGTTTCGATCCGGGACCCGAGGCATGGAAGCGGCTGGTGAGCGCTCCGGCGGTGGTCGCGCCGATGACGAGCGCACTCGCTTGAGGGGCGGCTGCAGCCGCCGCGGCAGGCGCTGCGGACCGGACCTGCGCAAGCCGTTAGGCGCCATTGCGGCCGCGCTGCGATCCGGTCTACTCTGACGCGGATGCAGAACGCGGTTGTCAGCGGAGGCTCCAGGGGGATCGGGCGCGCCGTCGTGGAGCGCCTCGCGGCCGACGGCTACCGCGTCCACTTTCTCTACCGCTGCCGCGACGACGCCGCCCGCATCGTCACCGATCTCGTCGCCGCCCGCGGCGGGATCGCCGTAGCGCACCGCTGCGACGTTACGGACGCACGCGCGGTAGAGGCGGTCGTGGACGAGATCGCCGGCGAAGGCGTCTACGCGCTGGTGAACAACGCCGCCGTCCTGCGCGACGGGCACTTCCTTCTCATGGACGAGGCGCGCTGGGAGCTCGTCGTCGACACGGTCCTGACCGCGGCGTACCGGCTCACCCGAGCGTTCCTACGGCCGATGCTGCACGCCGGCACCGGCCGGATCGTCAACGTCGGCTCGCTCGCCGGCGTCATCGGCCAGGCGGGTCAGGCCAACTACGTCGCCGCGAAGGGCGGCCTGCACGCGTTTGGCAAGGCGCTGGCGCGCGAGGTCGGCCGGTACGGAATCACCGTCAACGCCGTGGTGCCGGGGTGGGTCGAAACCGACCTCGTCGAGGCGCTCGGCGAGACGCGCAAGGCGCGCGCGGTTGCGAGCATTCCACTCGGCCGTTTCGGCCGGCCCGCCGAGGTGGCGGGGGCCGTGGCGTTCCTGCTCTCCGGCGCAGCCTCCTACATCACGGGTACGACGCTGCGGGTGGATGGCGGAGTGGGGTCCTAAAGGGAGCCGGCTGCGCCGGAGGGCGCGGCGCCACGGCCGGTCACGGTCCCGGCTGCCCCCAGAACTGGCGCTGGAAGTGATAGCACCGGGTTGCCGTCGAGGCGCACGACCGGCATGAGCAGAAGCATCGTGGACGCCACGAACAGTTCGTCGGCGCGGTGGAGGTCGCTCAGCGTGAGCGGACGCGGGGTGAGCGCGACCCCGAGGTCGCGACAGATCGCTTCGACCGCTTTCGAGCTCACTCCGGGAAGGACGCGCTGGGTGGGCGGGGGCGTGCTGACGGTGCGGCCGTGCACGGTGAACACCGTGCTCGATGCGCCCTCGTTCACGAAGCCGTCCTGCCCGACGAAGATCGCCTCGTCCGCACCGCGGCCGACCGCGTCCTTCTTGGCGAGAACGGCCGGCAGCAGCATCGTCGCCTTCACGTCCCGCCGCTGCCAGCGGGTCTCCGGTACCGTGATCGCCGCGATCCCGCGAGCCGCCTCGGCGGGGACCGGGAAAGTGAAGCGGCGCAGGTAGGCGAAGAAGAACGGTTCCGGGCGCTCCGCGGGGAGGTGGCGGCGGGGCGCCGACCCGCCGGTGACCTGGGCGTACAGGATCGCGGTGCGGTGGGGCTCGCGGCGGTAGAGCTGCGCGATGACCGCCGTCCACCTGGGAAGGTCCGGCACGCCGTCTTCGAGGCCGATCTCGCGCGCGCCGGCGGCCATGCGCTCGACGTGGTCGGGCAGCCGGAACGGCTCGCCCGCCACGACGGCGACGACCTCGTACAGGCTCTCGCCGAACTGCAGGCCGCGGTCCTCGACGGGGACGCGGGCTTCCGAGAACGGGACTAGCCGGCCGCCGAACCACGCCCAACCCGGATCGTTGGACTTCAACGCCATGCCTGCAGTGTAGCCCGAAGAGCGTCCCGGCCGCGAGGCGGCCGGCGTTGGCTTCGCGCCGGCCGCTGCTCTATCCTGCACCGGCGGAGGTCGCCGATGAGCGGTGTCTTCAAGGCCTATGACGTGCGCGGTGTCTACCCCGACGAGATCGACGAGAAGCTGGCGTACGCGATCGGCTACCACTTCCGCGGGATCCTCGATGCGGAGGACCTTGCGCGCGGGGCGCGGGTGGTCGTGAGCCGCGACATGAGGGCCTCCTCGCCTTCGATCGCGGCCGCGCTCTCCGACGGCCTGCGGGCCGGAGGCCTCTCCGTCGTGGACATCGGCCTGGCGACGACGCCGATGAACTACTTCGCCATCGGGCACCTTGCGACCTCCGGCGGCATTCAGGTCACCGCCAGCCACAATCCGGCGCGCTACAACGGCCTCAAGTTCTCGCGGCGGGACGCGATCCCGGTCAGCAGCGAGACCGGCATCGCGCGGCTCGAGGAGCTGGTGCGCGCCAACCCGGCACCGTCGGGCCCGGCGCGCGCCAGTTTGGAAACCGCGGACATTGCAGCGGCCTACCGCACGCACGTCCTCTCCTTCGTGCGCCGTTCGGAGCCGCGCCTGAAGGTCGCGGTGGACGTCGCCAACGGCATGGCTACGCTCTACCGCTCCCTCCTCGAGGAGCTCGACATCGACCTCGTGCCCCTCTTCTTCGGCCTGGACGGAAGTTTCCCGAACCACGAAGCCAACCCCCTCAAACCGGAGAACATCGTGGACCTGCAGCGCGCCGTGCGGGAGCGGTCGTGCGCTCTCGGCATCGCGTTCGACGGCGACGCCGACCGGGCGATCTTCGTGGACGACCGGGCCGGCGCGGTCGGCGCCGACATGATCACCGCGCTCCTCGCCGGGCCGATCCTCGAGCGCTTCCCCGGCGCGCCGATCGTGTACGACATCCGTTCCTCCTGGGCGACGCGCGAGGCCATCCTCGCCGCCGGCGGGCAGCCCGTGCGCGAGCGAGTCGGCCACTCGTTCATGAAGGCCACGATGCGCCGCATCGGAAGCCCGTTCGGCGGCGAGCTGGCGGGGCACTTCTACTACCGGGCGAACTTCTTTGCCGACTCCGCGCTGATCACGGCAATCGAGGTGCTCAACGAGGTGCGGCGCGCCGGACGCCCGCTCGCGGAGCTGCTCGCCCCGCACCGGCGGTACGCAAGCACCGGCGAGATCAACTTCCGCGTCGAGGACAAAGACGGCGTCATCCGGCGCCTGGCCGAGCAGTTCGGCGACGGCGCCGTGGACTACATCGACGGCATCACGGTGCAGTACGCCGACTGGTGGTTCAACGTCCGTCCATCGAACACAGAGCCGTTCCTGCGCCTGGTCATGGAGGCAAGGACACCCGATCTGCTCGCGGCCGGCAAGGAAAGGCTGCTGGCTATCCTGGGGCGCCCCGCCGACGAGAGCCACCCGAGTTGAAGCCGTCCTGCCCGGACTGGATCGCGCGGTACAGGCCGCTCTCCGACGACGGGGCCGCGGACTTGGGCAGTTCCTGCGCCGTGATCACCTCGACCAGGGCCTCGACGACAACGGGGTCGAACTGGCGACCCGCCTCGGCGCGCAGCTCGGAGACCGCGTCCGCAAGCGGGCGTCCATTCGAGTACGGCCGGTCCATCGTCATCGCATCGAAGGCGTCGACGGCGAGGATGATCCGGGACTCCAACGGGATCGCTTCGCCGCGCAAACCCCTGGGGTAGCCCGAACCGTCGAAGTGCTCGTGGGCGCAGCGGATGATCTCGGCCGCGCGCTCGAGTTTGCCCATGCGCTCCACGATGAGGGCGCCGACCTCGGGGTGGGTGAGGATCTGCTGCCGCTCCGCCGCGTCGAGCGGACCGGACTTGTTCAGGATCTCGTTGCCGATCGCGATCTTGCCCACGTCGTGGAGGATCGCCGCGACCGAGAGGAGAAAGCGCTGGTGGCTCGAGAAGCGCACCCACCCGCGGTGCTCCAGGACGTCGACGGTTGCCAGCACGAGCGCTTCGACTCGTTCGACGTGCTCCCGCGTGTACCGTGACTTCGCCTCCACCACCTCCGCGAGCGTCGAGATCGAGGCGAGATAAGTGTTGCGGATCTCGTCCGCCATCCGGTTGAACTCCCGGGTGAGGGCGCCGAGCTCGTCGTTGCGGCCCTGGGGGAGCCTGACCATCAGATGGCCCCTGGCCATCGCCGCCGTACCGTCGAGCAACGCCGACAGGGGCGCCAGCAGCCGGTTGGCGAGGCTGTTTCCCAGAGTGAAGGCGAGCAGCATGCCGCCGGCGAGCACCACGAACCAGGCTTGCAGGCCCACCAGCAGGCTCTCGCCGCTGCGGACCGGGGAGGCCATCAGCTCGACGCTGACGACGGTGCCGTCGTCGAGCTGGAGAGTCGGCCTGACGGCCAGCAGCGGCTTGAACAAGAACGAGAACGTCCCCCTTGGGAGGTACGCCGCGAGGCTGGCGAGATCGGGTTGGGGGCTGCCGGGCGTGTCCGGCCACACGGCCAGCGTCTGGCCGCCGACCTCGAGGGCGCCGAACGTCTGAGCCGGAACGATCTCTCCGAGCAGCGTGCCGTCGAGCGGCTCGCTCACGACCAGCCAGCGGTGCTCGCCGGGCGCGGCAAAGCGCAACGGCGCGGCGAGTTTGAGCGACGCGCGGCCGTCCGTCCCGCGGTGGACCCAGGTCGCGTTGCGCCCGGCCGCGATCTTCGCCGCGATGTTGGGGTTGTGGGGAAACCACGGCGTCTCGAGACTGCTCCCGATGCCTCTCTCCCAGCGGTACGCTTCGGCTTCCTTGCGCAGCCCGTCGAAGACCTCGACGCGCTCGACGCGGTAGAGCGCGAGGAGGTCGTGGAGGCGGCCGAGCTGTTCGACGTCCGGGGTGAGGCTCGTCGGCGCGACGAACGCCGCCATGGCGTCGCGGTCGGCCTCGAGTTCGGTCACCTTCTGGCTCAACAGGTGGCTCGCCGTCGCGAGACTCGCATCGAGGCTCTGCTGCTCGAGCACCCTGGTGCTGCGGAGAAGGAGGAAGAGGTGCACCGCCCCGATCAGCAAGGCGACTGTGAGGGTCGAAACCAGATGCGAGACGACCAGCTGCCAGCGCAACTTCACGGTTCGCTCCCCGCCAGGAGAGCGGCGACGTCGCCGGGAGCGGGTGGCCGGGTGCGGCCTGCAAAGGCGTCGAGCTGGCGCTGGGCGTGGGCGAGCCCCTCGCTCCATCTCTCCGTCGCCGGCACGAACTGCCCCTGCTCGAGGGCACGGAGAAAGCCGAAACTGCCCGGCCCGGCCAGCCCCTGCTTCGATTCGTAGGCGCGCAGGAGGACCGGGAGGCGACGGGTCGCGCGGTTGATCCTCTCGTTCGCCTTCTCGCGCACCAGGCGCGCGCCGATTTCGAGGGCCAGGTCCCCCCACCGTGATTCGCGCGAGACGACGACACACTGGTACCCGACCAACGCTCGCGCCGGCGCCATGCCGCTCGCCAAGGGGGGGATCGGCATCACCGCGAACGGCCGCCCCGACCCCTCCAGCGCCTCCAGCAGCCACGGGCCGGCGATGAAGCTAGCCAGTTTGCCCTCCGCGAAGAGCTGAACCTGCAGCGACTCGAGGTCGCTCCCGCGGCACGCCCGCCAGCCTGCGGCGGTTCCCCACGCCGGCGCCAGGCGACGTAGGACCTCCGCCACGGTGGCGGCGCGCCACATCAGGTTGCCGTCGGCATCGGTGAGCGTGCCCTGGAAGGAGCCGACAAGCGGCGCCAGAGAGGCGGGGGCGCCGATGTCGAGAGCGAACGGGAGCACGCCGGCCGCAAAACGAGTCGCAAGGATCTCTTCGATCGAGCGCGGGGGATAGCCGAAGAGGGTCGGGTCGTAGACGAGCGCGAACACCTCAGCGCTGATCGGGTAGCCGAACACGCGCCGGCCCTCGCTCGCGGCCTGCAGCGCCTGGCCGATGAGCCGCTGCCGGAGCACGAGAACCCTCTCGGCGGGCAGTTCCCCGATGATCTCGCGCTGGACGAGCTGGCCGAGCCAGTCGTGGGGAACGATGGCGAGGTCGAGCGGCTGGCGACCCTCCCGCGGCTGGCTCCGGTTCAGATAGTCGAGGAGCGCGCTCGCGCTGAACCGCCTCACCTCGATGTTCACCGGCCCGAGATCGTGGGCGATTCGGATGAGCTCGCGCTGCAGGGCCTGCTCCCCGGCGCCGGCCCAGAACGTGCCGACGACCAGGTGCGCCCGCCCTTCGCTCGCGTCCCGGCAGCCGATGGCCAGCACGAGAACAGCCAGCGCGAGGCCCAGACGCCCGGCAGCACGGCCGGGCGAGCGATCGACCCCGAAGCCTACCGTGGACCCTCCAGTGCCGTGCCTCCGGGCGCAGCGACAACCCCTGCACCGCGTTCAAGTCTAGCAAAGGGGCGTGGGTTACCATGCCCGGGTGGAGCGGAACTCGGGCGACGAGGCAGCAACCGTCCTCCGGATCCTCGAGGCCGGCGGTGAGCCTGAGACAGGGCTGCTCGCTCGCGTGCTCCGCCGCCCCAGCTGCCCGGGAGAGATCGTCGAACGCCTGGCCGGGTGCAGGTGGCTGACCCGCTCGAACCGCCTGCTCCAACTCGTCGTCCGCCACCCCCGCTGTCCTCGGCACCTGGCGCTGGAGGTTCTGCCGCGACTGGGCTGGCACGACCTGATCGAGGTGGCGCGCGATGCGAGGACGTCGCCCGCGGTGCGCAAGCAGAGCGAGAGGAAACTGGCCGAGCGCATCGTGACCCTCACCCTGGGTGAACGTACCGCGCTGGCGCGCGTCGCGCCCCGAGGCGTAATTCCATTGTTGCTCGCGAGCCCGGAGCCGATGTGCATCGCGGCCCTGCTCGACAACCCCAAGTTCACCGAGCCCGACGCGCTGCGTCTTCCAGGCTTGAACGCGAACCCGGCATGCGTGCTGGTCCTGCTGCGCCATCCGGTGTGGGGCCGGCGGCCGAGCGTGGCCGGCGCCGTCGTGCGGTGCGGCGGCGTCCCGCTGGGGATCGCCATCGGCGTCCTCCCGGCGCTGCCGCTGGCCGAGCTGCGCGGCGTGGCGTCGTCCGAGACGGCACCTCCGGCGCTGCGGGCGGCCGCGCGCGTCCTCGTCGGCGTGCGCGAGCGGGACGGGGCACGGGCGAGGGGTCGCTCCGCCACTTGAACTCCGGCGCGCAGGCCTTAAACTGCATGCGAATGACGCCGCTCACCAAGGCCACCCCTCGCGAGTTCGGACAGGCGCTCAAGCACGCCCGCGAGAGTGCAGGCCTCACGCTCGAAGCGATCGCCACGCGCACCAAGATCGGGGGCCGGACGCTTGCCGCGTTCGAGGACGGCGAGTTCGGCCGCTTGCCCAGCAGGGTATTCGCGAGGATGTTTGTCCGCCAGTACCTGGAGCTCATCGGCGCCGCGCCGGATGAGTGGCTGCCGGAGTTCGACGCCGCGTGGCGCCGTTTCGCGGAGTCGAGTCAGTCGTTCCCGATCGGCCCGTCCCCGCCGATGAAGAAGCGGCACCTCGGCCCCTGGATGATCGGGCTGGCCCTCGTGGCTGCCGGCGTCGCAGGCGTCCTCCTGGTGGAGAGGCGGCAGGGCCCGCCCCCGGCGGACACCACGGAGGTTCCCGCGCTCGCAGCTGCGCAACCGACGCCTGCCGCGCCCTCCGCACCCACCCCGGCTCCGCCGCTCCAGCCCACCCCGCCCGCCCAGCCCGCTCCGGCCGCGCCGCCGCCTACCACGCTGGTGGTGAGGGCGCTGCAGGCGCCGTGTTGGGTGGAGGTCCGGATCGCGGGAGAGAGGTCCTCGTCGCGCCTTCTCGCCGCCGGGACCACGTGGGAAGTGGCGGCAGGCGGGAGGGAGATCGACCTCGTGCTCGGCGATGCCGGGGCTGTCAGCGTCGCGTACATGGGCGACGTGCGCAGCCCGGCGGGGCGTCCCGGCGAGGTCGCGCGCATCCATTTTGCGGGGCCCCCCCCGCCCCCGGCCGGGCCGTGATGGAGGCCTCGGGCGGCATCGGGAGCGTCGCGGAGCTGCTCGCTCGCATCCGCCGGGGGCTGGCGCCGCGGGCGCTGCGCCTGTTCGCCGCCCAGGGCCTGTTGCCGGTTTCGCGCGAGGAACTGATCCGTGTCGTCCTGATTCTCGCGGCCGACGGTGACACCGAGATCGCCGAGGCCGCCCATGCCACGCTGGCGACCTTCACGCCCGAGAATTTCATCCAGGTCCTGCACCTCCCCGACATCGAGCCGATCGAGATCGACCTCCTCTGCCGCTGCGCGCAGGGCGAGGAGGTGTGGGTCACCGTCGTCCAGCACGCGAAGACCGCCAACGAGACGCTGCGCTGGCTGGCGCGCCAGGCTCCCGCCAAGGTGCAGGACGTCATCATCACCAACCAGGTCCGGGTCCTGGCGTGTCTGGAACTGCTCGAGGACCTGCGCGCCAACCCCCAGGTCAGCCAGGACGTGCTTCGCCGGGCCCGGGAGTTCGAGGAGGAGTTCCTCGAGAAGGCAATCGTGTGGGCCGCGGCCGAGGGCACGGCGTTCGAGGTGCCCGCGGGCCCTTCCATCGAGGATGTGCTCTCCGAACTCAGAGCTCTCGGGATGCGGCTCCCCGGGGGCGAGGTCGAAGCGCAGAGGTTCACCGAGCCGGAGGCCGCGGCGGCGCCCGAACTCCACGACGCGTTCGCGCGGATCGCGCTCATGAATACGGCGCAGCGCGTGATGCAGGCGCTCAAGGGCACTCGCGAGGAGAGGCTCATCCTGGTCCGCGACCGCAGCCCGCTCGTGGTACGGGCGGTGATGCTGAGCCCGAAGCTCAACGAGATGGAGATCGAGCAGATCGCAGGCATGCGCAGCACCAACGAGGAGGCGCTGCGACTGATCGGGTCGAAGGGGAGGTGGTTGCGCCGCTACCCGGTGCTGCGCAACCTTTCGTTCAACCCGAAGACGCCGGCCGGCATTGCGCTACAATTGGTCCGTCGACTGTCGCAGCGGGATCTGATGCTGATGAGCCGCGACCGCAACGTGTCGGAGACGGTTCGCAGGGTCGCGCGCGACATCCTGGAGCACCGGCGTTGAAGGTGTGGCTCGGGGCCGGGGCCGCGGTTCGGAGGGGCTGGGATGACTGACCCGCGAACGTTCTACGAGATCCTCGATGTGGAGCCGTTGGCGTCGGGCGACCAGATCAAGGCCGCGTTTCGCCGCCTCGCCCGGGAGCGGCATCCGGACCGGTTTCAAGGTGCGGCGCGTGCGACCGCCGAGCTCGAGTTCCAAGCGATCACCGAGGCCTACAACGTCCTCTCGGACCCGGACCAGCGCGGGCGTTACGACCAGACCATGTCGGCCAGCGCCAGGAAAGGGCAGCAACTCACGAACCCCCGCGAGGTGGCGCGCGCCCTGCTTGGGAAGGCCGCCGGCCTGGCCAACGCCGGGCAGAGCGGGGAGGCGAGGGAGTACTTCGCGCAGGCGGTGGCGCACGACCCCGAGAACGCGAAAGGTCATCATCTGTACGGCCTGTTCCTCGCGAAGCAGGCCGGGGGGCTCGAGGAGGCGCTGCGCCAGATCGACCAGGCGGTGAGGCTCGAGCAGAACGACGTGCGCATCTTGCTCGACGCATCCAAGCTGTTTGCGCGTGCCAAGATGTTCGCCCGGGCCACGCGCTTCGCGCAACAGGCGCTGCAGCTCTCGCCGGGGGATGCGGCCGTTGAGAGCTGGCTCGAGCAGCTGCGCGTCTCGATGGCGGCGGGAGGTAACGCGTAGCATGTGGCACGGGGAGACGAGCCGACCGTGAAATTCAAGTCGCGAGGAGTGACCGACAGAGGGCTGCGCCGCCACCATAACGAGGACGAGCTCCTGGCTCGCGACGACCTCGCCCTGTACGTCGTGGCGGATGGCATGGGTGGGCACGCGGCCGGCGAGGTCGCCGCCGACCTCGCGGTCAAGGCCGTCGCGCGGGTGATCGAGGCGACGCAAAGCTCCGAGGACGACACCTGGCCGAACGAGTGGGACGCCCGCCTCTCCGCGAACGCGAACCGTCTAAGACAGGCGGTGCTGTCCGCCCACCGCACGGTGACCGGGGCGGTGGAGGGGAATGCGGAACTCAGGGGGATGGGGGCGACGATCGTCGCCGCGCTGCTCGACGGCGACCGCGGTCGGCTGAGTCTTGCCCACGTCGGCGACAGCCGCGCCTATCTCTTCCGCGAAGGGGCGATGCGGCTGATCACGTCGGACCACTCCTGGGTTCACGAGCAGGTCGTCGCCGGCCTGCTCTCCGAGGGCGCGGCGCGCAACCACCCGCTCAAGAACGTCGTGACTCGCGCGCTCGGCGGAACGCAGGAGCCGGCGGTGGATGTCGAGGACCTTGGCCTCGTCGCCGGCGATCTCCTCCTGCTTTGCTCGGACGGCCTCAACACGATGCTTGCGGACGAGGAGATCGGCGCCGTCCTCGCGCGCGGCGGCGACCTGGCGCGCCTCGCCTACCAGCTGGTCGCCGAGGCGAACCGCAAGGGCGGCATCGACAACATCACGGTGATCATCGCGCAGGCGCTGCCTTGACCGATACCCCCGGCCACGGTATCGTGATGGCATGAGGATCATGCGCCCAGCCGTGGCGCTCGCAGGGTGTCTGTTGGGCGGGGCGTTTTGGGCCGGCGCCGGGTCACCCGTCAACTCCTTCTCGCACAACGATGTCCTTTTCGAGGTGGAGGCGACTCCGCAGGGTCAGGCGACGTTCGCGGCGTGTTCCCAGATCCTCGACCTGCTCGTCCAGAGAGGATGGCGGCCCGCCGGAGCGCGCGTCCGCATCCAGGAGAACCCATTCGACGCAACCTTGCCGTCGGCCGATGTGGTGCTCGGCGCCGGAGCGCCGAGCGAGGACAGCGCCTTCGACCTCGCCGCGGCACTGGTCGTGCGCCAGTTCGGGCGCGCACTGGACCCCGCGGTAGGGGACGCCCTGGCGCAAACCGTCGCCGCTCATCTGAGCGCCCCCGGCTGCGGCCGCCGCTTGCAATGGGAGAGGCAGTGGCTCGCGCGGCTCGACGGTGGCGACCTGCTCTCGACCGCGTTGCCGGAGTTGCTGTGGCGGACGGGAGGGGATAGCGCGATCAGAGAAGCGGCGCTCGGGAAGTGGCCGGAGTCGGCGTATGCGGCGCTTGCGGCTCGCGGCGTCGAGCACCCCCTGAAGGCGCTGGGAGAGGTCGCCGTGGCCGGGGTCGTCAACCCTGAGGCGCTGGGCTTCCATGCCGGCGCCGCCGGCCTTCCCGCGGCGAAGGCCGGTCTGGACGTGCGCTTCTCCGGGACGGGCCTGCAGCTGGTCGCCCTTCCAGGCGACGCGAACGCGGTGGCGCTGCAGACGCTCCAGAGCGAGGGCACCGCCGCTTGGGTGGCGGTCAAGTACGCCCTGACGGGGTCGTTTGACGCGGTCGCGTTGAACCCCAAGGCGGAGGTGGTCGTGCCGCTCCGTGGCACCGCGTGGGCCGCCGTCCTGGTCGTCGGAATCGGGCCGGGCGCCCACGTTGCGATCAACAGCCGGCAGCTGGACGAGTATCCCGTCCGTCTCAGGCGCTGGGACTTCCTGGCCGGGGAGGGCGCCGCCAGCCTGGCGTGGGAAACGCAGCGTCACGAAGGTTTGCGTGGGTTCGTCGTCGAGGCCCTGCAAACGGACGCCTCCGGCAAGTGGAGCGTTCGCCGGCGCACGCTGGTCCCCGTCGCCGAGGATGGGGAGAGCTCTTTCGGCTACGCGTTCGTGGACGACGACACGAACGGGGTGGGCGCATACCGCCTGCTTGCCCTCACTTCGGACGGTTTCCTCGCCGAGGTCGGCCTGTTTCCCCTCCGCAACAACCGCTGAGGCCGGCGCCCGCCGCGACCCGTCGCGCGGCGCCGGGCCGCCCCTCTAGAATGGTGCCGTGGCATGGACGCGTCGCGTGCGCCTGCTGTTCCTGGGTTCCGCCTCGGCGGCGCTGTTGGCTGGCGCCGCTGCGGCGTGGTGGCTCAGCCCCGGGGAGGACCTCACCGCCTGGCGTCAGGGGCCCCCGCCGCACCCGTGGGCGGCGTCGCAGCGCCAGGAGGTCCGCTGGCGCGAGGAGAAGCTGCACCGCCACGTCGAGAACCAGTACGTGCCGCTTTCCGCGATCTCGGTCGACTTGCAGCTCGCCCTGCTCGTCGGGGAAGACATCAACTACTTCGGGCACGGCGCGGTCGACTTCGACGCCGTCTGGGAGGCGGTGCGGGAGGGGACCCGGGTGGGAGGCCGGTTCCGCGGCGCATCCACGGTCACGCAACAGCTCGCCAAAACGCTCTTCCTCTCGGGCGAGAGGAGTCTGTCGCGCAAGGCGAAGGAGGCCCGCCTCGCCTGGTGGATGGAGCGGCGCCTCGGCAAGCGCCGCATCCTTGAGCTGTACCTCAACGTCGTCGAGTTCGGGCCGGGGCTCCTCGGTGTGGAGGCCGCCGCCCGTCATTACTACGGCGTCGGCGCGGAGGACGTCGGCCCCGATCGGGCGGCGGGGCTCGCCGCCGCGGTCCCGTCCCCGGGGCGCGACAACCCGGCGACCGGCACGCCACGGTGGCGCTTCCGCCAGGCAACGATCCTGCGGCGGATGGCGCACGCCCTCTGGCTTCGACATCAGCTAGAGGCGTTGAGCGCCAAGTCCCGGAGCTGAGGCCTTAGCCCGGCCCGGCCTTGCCAACCGCGGGCAACCCCTCTACAGTCACGGTGCATGGCAGGCTCGCCGACACCCCAGTTCCTGGCCCCGATCGAGGACTTGCGGCAACGCATCCAGGATGCCGAACGAGCCGGAGGGTCGGCGGGCCGGGCCGAGCTTGCGCGCCTGCGGAGCCTGCTCGAAGACGAGGCCCGGCAGATGACGGCGAACCTGACGCCGTGGCAGCAGTGCCAGCTGGCGCGCCACCCCGACCGCCCGTACTGCCTCGACTACGTCCGCGGTCTCTTCACCGATTGGGTGGAGCTCCGCGGTGACCGGGCGTACGGCGACGATCCCGCGATCATCGCCGGCTTCGCCCGGCTCGACGGCGAGAGCGTCGCAGTCGTGGGTCACCAGAAGGGGCGCGATACGCGCGAACGGTTGTACCGCAACTTCGGCCAGCCGCGTCCTGAGGGGTATCGCAAAGCGCTTCGGGTCATGCACCTGGCCGAAAAGTTCGGGCGTCCGATCATCAGCTTGGTGGACACCCAGGGGGCGTACCCGGGGATTGACGCCGAGGAACGCGGGCAAGCCCAGGCGATCGCGTTCAACCTCCGCGAGATGGCCGCGCTCAAGGTTCCGATCGTCGTCGTCGTGACCGGCGAGGGTGGCTCCGGGGGAGCCCTGGCGATCGCGATCGGAGACACGATCCTGATGCTCGAGCACGCCGTCTATTCGGTCATCTCGCCCGAGGGATGCGCCGCGATCCTGTGGAAAGATCAGACCCAGGTGCAGCGAGCCGCCAGCGCCCTCCGTCTCACCGCTCAGAACCTTCTGGAGCTCGGCGTGATCGACGCGATCATCCCCGAGCCGCTCGGCGGGGCCCACATGGATCCCAACTTGGCGATCAGAACAGTCGGCGGTGCGGTCCGCAAGGCGCTGGTCGACCTCCGGCGGGTCAAACGCGACGAGCTTCCCCGCCGGCGTTTCACGAAGTTCCGCGCCATGGGGCAGTTCGTCGAACGGTGAAGTCCCGGCTCCTCGCCCTGCGCCGAGCCTCCGTCATCCTGCTCGTCCTCTGGGTGGCGTTGCTGGTCGCGGCCTTTCTCCAACGCCGCTTCCGACAGGCGCCGCAGACGGAGCCGGTCGAATCGGAGACGCCAGCGAAGGAAGGGATGGGCCAACCGGTCCGAGTCCACAAGGGTTTCGTCTACTCCGATACGCTGGGCATCGAGCCGAACTTCCGGATCGCGGCGCGCGAGGCGGTCGAGTTCGCGTCCGGCGTGTACGAGTTCAGCGACGTCCAGGTCTCCCTCTACCACGAGGGGCGGGTGGTGTACGGCCTGGTCGCCGACCGGCTCAAGTTCGATCCCACCAGCCACGAGGCCGAGACCTCCGGGCGCGCCGAGGTCTCGCTGCAGGGCGGCATCGCTCTCCGGGCCGCCGGGTTCAAGTTCGGCGGCAAGGAGCGCGTGCTCCAGAGCCAGGGCCCCGCGACGTTCGCCGGCCCGGGTTGGGGCGGGCTGGCGGGCGGCGCCCGCTGTTCGCTCGAGAAGGACACCATCGAGCTCACCGGCGGCACCTCGGTCAGCTGGCGCGGCTCGGGCGCCGCGGGCGAGCCCTCGTGGATCCTGCTTGCGCCTCGTCTCCTCTACGATCGCAAGGTGGCGACGATCGCGTTCAACGACGGCCTCACCGTCCTGCGGGGCCGGATGCGGGCGCGCACGGCGCGCGCCGAGCTCCAGCTCTCCGGGCCTGAGGGGGAACTCCGCGCGGCGACGCTCGGCGGCCCGGTGCACCTCGACGGAGTGCTCGACGACGGCAGCAACGTGGACGCGACCGCCGGGACGACCGTCATCGAGAGCCTCCCCGCCGGACGCTACCGCCTGACCGCCGAACCGGCGGCCGAGACCGGTTGGGTCTCGGTCAAGTGGGCCGACCGCGCCGCGGGGTGGCGCGACTTCACCGCCTGGCGCCTCATCGGCGAAGGGTCGCGGACGGCATGGGAGTGGTTGGAGGGGCAGGGCCTCGCCTGCGCCAGCGACCTCGCGAAAGACTCGGATCCCCGCCGCCTCGCCGCCGACCGGATGCGGCTCGTCTTCGACCACGGGCAAGCCTCCGCGGTGGTGGCGACCGACGCCGTCCGCATCGAAACCGGCGACGAGTGGGCCCAAGGGGGCGAACTGCAGTTCGCGCTTGCCACGCGGACGTTCGTCCTACGCCCCGCGGCCGGGAAGCGCGTGGCGCTCGGGGCGCCCGGCTCCCGCTCCTGGTGCGACCGGCTGGAGGGCGCCGAGGGCGGCGATGTGGTGGCGCGCGGCCAGGTCACCGGGACGCTCGAACGGGCGGGCGCGCCGGGGAAAGACACCACCCCAATGCGGTTCGCAGCCGCCTCCGCGACCGCCTCGGACGGCGGCGCCCGCCTCGTCCTGGAGGGCGACGCGCGGCTCTGGCAGGGGCAGCGGCTGGTTCGCGCCGACCGGCTCGAGTACGACCGCGCCGCCGACGTCGTCACCGGCGAGGGCGGGATCCTTACCACGGCGCGGACCGCCCCGACCGGCGGCAAGCCCGGCGAGGTGGAGATCCGCGCGCGCAAGCTCCGCTACGACCGCCCGGCCGGCGTGGCCACGTACGAAGGCGACGTGGTCCTCGACGACGGCCAGGCCCAGGCCACGTGCCAAAGCCTAGTGGCCACCCTGAACGGTAACGGCGCCCTCGAGCTCGCGAACCTCGACGGCGGCGTTACCGTTCGCGACCGCACCAGTGCCAGGGTGCTTTCGGGCCAAAAGGCGAGGATGCTGGTGGCCGAGGGGCTCTTCGAGATGTGGGGGAAGCCCGTGCTGGTCAAGGAGCCGGGGGGAGACCAGGTCAAGGCCGAGCATCTCGAGTGGCACCGCGCCTCCAACACCGTCGTCGTGCTGGGCACGGGAGACAACCCGAGCGAGACGCTCTACCATCCACACCAAGCAAGCCCCACGCCGGGGCCGCGGGGGAGGAAGCCATAGAGACGCCGCGACTCGAAGCGAAGGACCTGGTCAAGCGCTACCGCAAGCGGCCGGTGGTCGACGGCGTGTCGCTCGCGCTGTCCGGGGGCGAGATCGTCGGCCTGCTGGGGCCGAACGGCGCCGGCAAGACGACGACGTTCTACATGCTGGTCGGGCTCATCCAGCCCGATGCGGGGAGCGTGTGGGTCGGCAGCGAGGACGTCACGGCG
>NCBR01000194.1 GCA_002279285.1 Acidobacteria bacterium 37-71-11 | reverse complement strand
GGCGAGCACCCCAGGCGTTGCGCCAGCTCCCGCATCGTGAACTGCGCATGGCCTTCGAGGACAAACGCCTCGCGGGCCGCCGCGAGGATCAGCTCTCTGACTTCGGCCTGGTGCTTCGCGCGGAGGGTTCGTGCTTCCTTCATGAACATTGTTCATGGTACTGAACGGTGTTCAGCATGTCAAGGCCGACGATGGCAATCCTCGACGTCGTCCGCCGGGTCCCGGGCGCCGGCGCCTGACCCTCTGCTACCGATCTCCCGTCTTTCGTACAGGAATGCTCATCACTGCGGGGAGCGGAGCAACGAGGCGGTCCCGTGGCCCGGTGAGGGCGGTGGGCAGCGGGTTGAGGACGAGATCGCTTCCCGCACCGCCACGCGGGCGCGTGACGCCGGCTCGCGACAGGCTCTGGGACTTCGCGCTTCCTCGGGGCCCTTTCCCGCCTGCGGCGGTCCTCCTCGCAACGATCAGTGATTGTTTGACACCTGAGGGTCATTTGGGATGAGCGTCAGCTCGGGCGGACGGCCACCGCCGCGATCGGCAAGGGCGCGGCGCCACCGCACTCCAGAGCTACGCTCATCCCCACCGCGCTCCCGGGCACGACTGCCCCTTGACTCGGCCGGCTCCGAGCCTATCATCGGGGACAAGGGACAAACAGGGGCTCGCCACAGCGATGCGCGCAGGGTAAACGCGGCGCAGGAAAGGACATGGTTCGTTATGCGAGCACGGATCATCGGTCTCTGGGTGCTCTTGCCTCTCACCTGGTTCATCGGGGCGCAACAGAGCTCCGCCATGCTCAACAAATGGGTTCATCCGGGCAACGAGACGATCAAAGAGAGCGGATATCAGGGAGCGCAGACGTGCAGCGTGTGCCACCAGGATGCGCTCCAAGAGATCACCCACACCGTCCACTGGGCGCTGGCATCACCGATCAGGAACGTGCAGGGGCTGCCGGACGGCTCGTCGTGGGGCATGGCAAACCGGGAGTGTGCCCTGGCGGGCTCCACGGTGCCTGCGAACTGGACCGCATCAACCAAAGGCCGAGCCACCGTGCAAGCCGCGGGATGCGGCTTGTGTCATATCGGTTCGCTGGCTTCGCCGCCGATGCCGGGGAAGCCTGCCACCGACGCCGAGCTGGCGACCGTCGACTGTCTCGTGTGCCACGCGAAGGAGTACGCCTGGCAGAAAAGGGCCACGTTGGTGAAGGACGCCTCCGGCGTTCACTGGGGAGCGGACACGTCCCTGAAAGCAGCGCTGAGCATCACGAGGGCGCCGACCACCGAGGCCTGCCTCAGGTGCCATGAACACTCGTTCTCCGACGATTACAAGCGCGGCACACCATACACTCCGGAGAACGACGTGCATGCCGAGGCCGGACTTGGCTGCATGACGTGCCACGTGACCGAGCACCACAGGATTGCGAAGGGTCAGTACGAGTCCGACATGGTCGCGAACGACATGCCGGACGTGGCGGTCACGTGCACGAGGTGCCACGGCGACACACCGCACGGTGGCGAGCGGGCCGACGCCCTGAACCTGCATGCCGGGGTGCTGGCGTGCCAGACCTGCCACATCCCCCAGGTGAGCGGCATCGTTTATGAGGACTGGGGGAAACCGATACGGGATGACATCCACGGGAAGTACAGCGCCCTGTCGAGGTACGACCACATTCCTGCGATCCCTGGAGCCTACGTCCCCACCGACACGATCAGGAAGGGCCACCCGTCGTACATCTGGAGGGTCGCCAACCGGGGCGACAGCAAGGATGCGCAAAGCTGGATGGCTAATGCGACGGCGAGCATCAAGACGGAGGGCGCCAGGATCTTTCCCGTCCGCGGCTTGACGCAAGTGATGCTCTTCGACAAGAAACTGAAGATGTCGGACGCGCCCGGGATGGGGTTCCTCAAGGACAACCCGCAGATGGCGAACTTTCCGCTCTTGCTCGCCCCGAACAGGGAGGTCTACAACTCGACCGGCGACGTCAAGGCCGCGATCGACGCCGGCATGAAGCCGTACGAGGCGTGGGGGCTGAAGTGGAGCGGCGAGTGGATGGCCATGGAGGTGCCAGGTACTTCCTACATCTCGGTCAACCATGGGGTGAAGAACGCGGGACTTCCGTGCAAGGCTTGCCACTCACGAGATGGCGTCATGGACTACACGGCGCTGGGCTACACCACAGAACAGGCAGAGCGGTTGCGGCGACCCAGATGATTCCGCGGGGTTGAGGCCGCCCTGTAGTCCTGGGGCGTGAGACAGTGGCCCGCTCCCGGACGAGCACCGCATCCAACCGCGACCCGATGCGACATGGCGCCGGGAAGGCACCATACTTTCGCGTATGATCCGCGGCTGGGGAAGCGGAGGCGCCATGGGTATCGGGGTGTTCATCACCGGGGGCACGTTCGACAAGGAGTACGACGAGATCCACGGCCGGCTGTACTTCCAGGACACGCACATCGCCGAAATGTTGCGGTTGGGACGTTGCCACGTGGAGGCCAAGGTGCGCACCTTGATGATGGTGGACAGCCTCGACATGACCGACGCCGACCGCGCCCTGATCCTCGACCACTGCCGCCGCGCCGAGGAGGAGCGCATCGTCATCACCCATGGCACCGACACGATGGAGGCCACGGCGCGCGCCCTGGGCGAGGGGTTGACCGGCAAGACCGTGGTGCTGACCGGCGCCATGGTGCCGTACGCGTTCGGCAGCTCCGACGGTCTGTTCAACCTCGGCAGCGCGATCTCGCTCGCCCAGTGTCTGCCGCACGGCGTCTACGTCGCCATGAACGGCCGCTTCTTCACCTGGGACAACGTGCGCAAGAACCGCGACCTCGGGATCTTCGAGCCGCGGCGCTGACCGGTGTCCGGCCGCAGCGCCCACGTGGCCCGCGGGGCGGCGCTGGTCGAGCCGACGAGCCTGGCCTGGACGATGAACCTCTCGGGCGCGGGGCCGATGTAGCGGAACGGGTAGCAGGTGACGAGGGTCAGTGTGGGCCGCCGGGTCGGGCGCAACACCGACACGTCGTCCGGTTTGACGACCCGCAGCGAGTCCACGGCGTAGTGGTACTTCCCCGACAGGGTCGTGATTGAAATGAGGTCGCCCCGGCGGATGCGGGCGAGGCCGCGAAAGACGCCGTCGCGGTGGCCGGCGAGGGTGGCGTTGCCGGCCTCACCGGGAAGCGCGGTGCCGGGGATGTGGCCGGCGGCATAGGACAGCGTGAGCTCCCCATCCCCCTCCACGATCACGGTCGAGACGCCGACCCGGGGGATCTCGACGCGGCCGAGCGGGTCACCGAGTTGCGGCGGCGCCGGCCGGCGGGTCGCCGGTGCCGAACCGCCCGCGGCGATGAGCCGGTCGAGGCGGCGGTTCTGGCCGGCGCTGGCCCAGCGCGCGTAGACCGAGCCTGCGGCCCACCACGCCAGGCAGGCGAGCCCGACCGCCAGCAGGCCGCGCTCGAGCCAGGCGAGGCGTGTGTTCGTGCGCATCGGCGGACGACGGCCGTGCCTCCGGCGCCGGCCGACCGCCCGGCGCCGGAGGCCGACACGTCAAACGGCTAGGCGTGGCGGGCCAGGCGCAGCGTCCCCGCCGCGGAGACCGCGAGCAGGCCGACGACCAGGACCAGGGGCTGGTCGCTGGCCGTCTTCGGCAAACGCGCCATCGGCCGGGCAGCCTTCGCCTCGACCGGGGTCGCGGCCGGCTCGGCGGCCGCGGGGGCAGGCTGCGCCGGCGCGGCGGCGCTTGCAGCGTGCCAGGCCTGTTTCGGTGGCGCGGGTCGCGCCTCGGCCGCGACGGCCGGGGCCGGCTGCGTCGTCGCCATCGCCGGCTGGACCGAGGCCATCTGCACCGTGCCGCGCTCAGGCACGTAGCCGACCGTGACGCGTTCGCCCTGGAACGGGACCGCCGCCTCATTTGTGTTCTGCGCCAGGGCGAAGTCCCGTATCCCCTTCGCGGTGTGGAGGACGACCTCGTCCGGGGTGGTCATGACGACCTGTCCGGTGGCGAACTTCTCGTGCTGCACCGTGGCGGGCTGCGTCCCTGTCCCGAAGACGGCGACCGCCACGCCCCCACCGGAGGAGGCGATGGCCCGCGGCTGACTGGCGGACTGGGTTTCCGGATCGTGATCGATGGCGAACGACGGTAGCGCCGTAGCCAGCGCCGCCGCCACCACGACGGCAACAAAGGTGCGGTTCATCTTCGGCTCCTTTCGCCGTGGCCACGACGCCGTCCCTTCCGACCTGGGGCGGGATACCAGAGATGAAGACCGCATCCACCCGAACGAAGCGCCGGACAACGATTGCTGCCACCCGGCGGCGAGCAAGACCTCGCTTGCGGGCCCGCGCGGTGACGTGCGCGGGTCTCCAACACCCGCGACGCCGGTTCGTCCAACACGGCGGCCGCGAGGGCGCATTCCCCGGGACCCTGCCCCGTAGCGCGCGTCACGTCATCCGGTGAACGCCCCCTCCGGCGGTTCCTCGATCCACTCGGTCTCGTAGCCGGGGGTGTTGGGGATGACGCAGAGGAACTCGGCCTCGGAGGCCGTGCGGTTCTCGTACCAGTGCGCGCACCCCGGCGGCAGGTACATGGCGTCGCCCGCGCGCACGGTGCGCACCACGGCGTCCATGCCGAGCACCATCTCGCCACGGACCATTACTTGCTCGTGCTCGATCGTCGGGTGCCGGTGGGCGGGGATGCGCGCGCCCGGCGCCAGCACGAAGCGACGGGTGATGAAGTTGGGCGCGCCCTGCGCGGGCCCGATCAAGACACCCATCCGCGCGCCGCGGGCGCGCGCGACAGGCGATGCGGTCACGGCCTGCGGCGGGATCACCGAGGCCCCGGTGTTCTCTTCTGCCATGGTCTCCTCCCCGGCGGCCCACCTGCTAGACTCCCCGGCGCAGGGAGGCAACCGATGCCTGATGATCGCACGGTAATCCACGAGTTCAAGCGCAACGCCGAGGAGACGATGCGGGTCTCGCTCTCCGTCTTCAAGGGCAAGACGTACATCGACTTCCGGCTGTTCTACACGGACGCCAACGGCGAGCTGGCACCGACCAAGAAGGGCGTGACCATTACCCCGGAGCTGTGGGACGAGTTCCGCACCGGCGTCGCCGCCGCCGAGCAACTGCTGCAGGACAAGAACCTCTGGCACCCCGGCGACCA
>NCBR01000374.1 GCA_002279285.1 Acidobacteria bacterium 37-71-11 | reverse complement strand
GCTGCAGGTGCGCCAGGATCGGATCGCCGCCGTAGCCGAGCGCCTTCCAGTCGAGGCGGCCACCGGGCGCGTGGCAGTCGAGACAGGCCAGCGCCTTGGACGCCGGGGTCACCTCGTGGAAGATCCCCATGTAGCGGACCGTGTCGGTCCAGGTGTAGTGAGCGTCCTTGGCGCCGTACATGTCGAGCGCCGCATGCTTGACCGCCTCGTCGATGTTGCCGTTGGCGAAGAACTCCTCGACGACGATCGGAATGATGAAGTTCTTGCCGTCGAGCACCGGCATCTTCCCCCGGTGCAGCTTGAACGGGAAGATCCGCGCCTTCGGGTCGTTGCGGTCGCCTTGCGGCATCATCATCCCCACCGCCCCATCGGCGAGGCGCTTGACCGGCTGGTCCGGGAGGCTGCTCCCAGGTGGTGCCGTTGTACCAGGCGTAGACGGGCACGACGTCCTTGCCCATCGTGATCGTCGCGCTCCACTTGTCGGCCTCGGCGTTGTACGCCGGCTTGGACCAGTCACGGACCATGTCGGTGGCGTCCTGCTTGGCAAACGTCGGGACGTGACAGGTGGTGCAGTAGACGCGCTGGGCGTGAAAGTTGAGCACCTCGGCCTTGTGCGGGGCCGAGCCGTGGCACTCCGCGCTGTCGCACGAGATCGGCTTGGCCGGGTCGTCGGTGCCTGAGAGGTCGGAACCGCGCCCGCGCACGCGGTGGTCCTCGCCCGCGTGGCAGTCGACGCACTGTAGGTTGGCGCCGTCGGTGCCCATGTGGACGTCGAACGCCTTGTCGGTGTCCGCGAGGGCGTACTCGAGGTCGCCGCGTTTGAAGTTGGGACCGCCGCCGGAGCCGGCGTGGCAGCGCAGGCAGTTGGTCCTGGTCGGCAGCCCGATCCGCTTCGAAACGGAGTCCATCCCCTCCTGGTTCTTCCACAGCACCGGCTTCCACGACCAGGACCCGTCGGCGTTCTGGTAGAGGTCGCGCTGGTAGCCGGAGGCGTGGCAGATCAGGCAGTCGATGTTCTCGAGCTGCGCGCGCGACAGCGTCGCCTCCGGCAGCTTGCCAAGGCCGGCGTGGCACTGCGAGCACCCCTTGGTCAGCACCTCGCCGCGGGAGTTGCGCACGAGGCCGATCCAGTTGCTCTTTGGGTTCGTGCAGAAATCGTTGATGGTGTTAAGTTTTCCTAGCTTCTGGCCGTGCGAGTTGACGATCTGCGGCGCCTGGCCCAGCCACTGGTAGTGCTGCGAGTGGAAGAAGGTCGTGGCCTCTTTCTCGTGGCACTTCAGGCAGGTCTTCGTCCCCTCGTAGTGTTCGAAGTACTTCTGGTGCGAGTACTCCTTGGCGTGAGCGGCCCCGGCCAGCAAACCGACCGACGCCACGACAGCGGTGATCGTTCTCATATCAACCCTCCTGCGGTTGGCGACCGGGAGTCAGGAGCCGGCGCCGATCGGTTGCGACCGTGTCGATGTCGGCCCCCTGAAAGGGCGACGGTCGCTCCCTCTCGGCTCCGGGCCTGACCCCCTGCCGGGACTCCCCCCGCTAGAACCTCGCGGTCATCGTCAGCGTCCACATCTTGGCCTTGTCGTACGTCGGGAAACCGAGGACCGGCGTGCTGTCGAGTTTCTTCGGCGCCCCGATGTGCCAACCCGAACCGGAGTAGTCGTAGGTGTAATCGATGTAGCCCAGCCGCACCAGGAAACGCTTGCTGACCTTGTGGATGACGTAGGCCTCGATCACGTGGCCACGGGTCGCGGTCTTGGGCGCGATGATGTCGTCCTGCGACGGCGTGAAGTTGAACCAGTACTGCGAGCCGTGGTTGTATTCCGCCCC
>NCBR01000373.1 GCA_002279285.1 Acidobacteria bacterium 37-71-11 | reverse complement strand
AGCGGGGATCCAGAACGTGCCGCTGGACCGGCGGTGTCGCTTCAACGTGGGATATGCTGTCGTCATGGTCTTTTCCGACGCAATGACGAAAGCCGCCAGGCTCGTCGAACTCCAGTGCCTGTTCGCGCGCTCGCCCCACCGCACCTGGACGACCCGTGAACTCGCGTCGAGGCTTGGCATTGCAGACCGAACGGTGCGCGCGCACCTGAGCGAGCTTTCGGCCAGTGGCCGGCTGCCCGTCGTTGTCGACAGGCGCGGCTGGCGCCTCGTGGACGGGGCCCGGATCCAGCTTGGGCCCGTCCGCTTTCAGCTCGAGGAAGCCGCCGCGGTCTACCTCGCTGCAAGGTTGCTCCTGCGCCATAGCGACGAGCCCAACCCGGCGGTTCGCGAAGCGGTCCGCCGGCTCGCGGTCGTGGTCCCCGAGGATCTCGGCCGCTTTATGGACAGCCTCGTCGAGCGCACCGAGACCGGTGCCGACCAACCGTTCGCCGAGGTGTTCCGGACAATGGCGTATGGGTGGGCCACGCGGAGGTGGCTCGAGGTCGAATACCAGGGCGCGAGCCGGAAAGACGCGGCTCGCTACCGCTTCGCGCCGTACCTGCTCGAGCCCGCTTCGCGCGAGCCGTCGGTGTACGCGATTGGTCTCGCCGAGCCGCCGGGCGCCGTGCGCGTGTTCAAGCTCGAGCGCATGCGCGAGGCGGTGCTCACCGAAGCAGTCTTCGAACCGCCATCCCACGATGACCTGCTGACCCGCCTCGATCAGGCGTGGGAGGTGTGGCTCTCCGACGACGACGCAACCGCTGTCCGCCTGCGTTTCTCGGCGGCAGCGGCCCGTCACGTGTGCGAGGCTCGCTGGCACCCGAGCCAGCGCATCGAGCGGCTGGCCGGCGGCGGGATCGACCTGCGCCTGGCCGTCGCCTCCACGGTCGAGTTGGTTCCGTGGATCCTCGGGTGGGGTTCCGGGTGCGAAGTGCTGGAACCCGTCTCGCTGCGGGAGCAGATCGCGCGCGAGCACGCCGCCGCCGCCGGCCGGTACGACGCGACAGGCGTGTCGTCGGCCCACGCAGTCACCTGACCGCCTCCTGCCGCGTCCGACTGGGACCTTGCCTGGCATCCCAGCGAGCGGGGGGACCGAGCCATTTGACCACGCTTACCGTGGCGGTCTGCGCAAGTCGTCATCCCCGCGAATGCGGGGATCCAGCGCCTCATGGACGAGTTCGCTGCCCAGCGCTCATCCAACCCGCAAGTTTTGCGGCACGTACCGTGCCGGATCGAGCCTCACCCTACCTTCGTGGACAACGTAGGCGCAGCGGAAACCGCCCGAACGCGCACGATCGAAACGGGGGAGGATGCTTGGTTCCGCTGGGTCCGCGCCCACGCGAAGCCGGGCCGCGACTGGGTGAAGGAAGGCATCGGTCTCGCGTTCATCG
>NCBR01000193.1 GCA_002279285.1 Acidobacteria bacterium 37-71-11 | reverse complement strand
TCGAGCGGCTTCCGGCCCGGGTGCGAGGAGGCGAACGACGCGTGCCCCGGCGGGTGCCAGTCCTGCGTCGCGACCACGATCGGGAACCGCGGCAACAACGCGTTGATGAGCGGCACGATCTCATCGCCGCCGGGGACCGCCAGGGCGCCCGCCGGGCAGAAGTCGTACTGCACGTCGACGACGATCAGCGCCCGGTCTTCCACGACCGCTACCTCGTCCGGTTCACGGCGCCCTTGATCTCCTTGCCGGGGCGGAAGCGCACGGTACGCGACGCGCTCACCTGCACGGCCGCGCCGGTGCGTGGGTTGCGGACCTCGCGCGCCGGGCGCTCGGAGGTGTAGAAGCTGCCGAGCCCCGGGATCGCCACCCGCTCCCCGGTCGCCAGCCACTCCGCCATCGCGTCGATCATCACCTCGATGGCGCGTGCCGCGTGCGCCTTGGGCAACCCGGTCTCGAAGGCGATCCGCTCGACCAACTCCGTCTTCCCCGCCATGCTCATCCTCCCTGCCCCCGGCTTCCGGGCCGCGGTCGGTGGCAGCCCGCATCCCGTTGGGCGAGAGCCACTCGGGAACTTCCCGAGTCGCCCCGCACGAGTGTACGCCACGCGCGGCGGCAACCGCCTCACGCCGGCCGGCGGAGCAAATGCACGGTGAAACCGTCGCCCAGGGCGCCCGGCGGGATCACCGCACCGCCGCTCGGGAGGTCGCGGCGAGGGAGACCCGCGGGGAGCAGCGGCCCGGTCGGGACCGCTTCGAGCGCCACACCGTCGAGCACGCCCGCGTTCTCCTCCGGCTCGAGCGAACACGTGGCGTAGAGCAGGAAGCCGCCCGGGGCCAGCAGCGCCGCCGCCGACTCGACGATCCGGCGCTGGGCGGCGGCGAGTCCGCCGAGGTCCGACTCCCGCAGCCGCCAGCGGATCTCGGGGTGCCGGCGCAGCGTGCCGGTCCCCGAGCACGGCGCGTCCACGAGCACGGCCGCGCAGCTCCCCGGCCGCAGCGGCGGCGCCGTGGCGTCCGCCGCCGCCACCGCCGGTGCCGGGGCGACCGCGGCGAGGTTTCGCCGCATCATCACCGTGCGCCCGAGGTTGCGATCGGCCGAGAGCAGGCGCGGATGCCGCCGCTCGCACGCGAGCACGAGGCTCTTCCCTCCGGGGGCCGCGGCCAGGTCCACCGTCAAGCCCGCGGCCGGCGGCAGCAGGCGCGCCACGGCGACCGCCGTCGGGTCGATAGCGTACGCGCGCCCCGCCTGCAGCGCCGCCACCGCCGCCTCGGTCCCCGCGGTCACGGCGACGACGCCCGCGACAAACGGGTGCGGCTGCAGCCGGCACCCCGCCGCCGTCAAGTCGTCGCAGTGGCTGGCGGCCGACAGCAGGTAGAGCCCCGCGGGCTCCTGGTCCGAAGCCAGCGCCGCCAGCGCCGCCTCGTCGCCCAACAGGCGCCTCCAGCGCTCCACCAGCCACTCGGGGTGCGAGAAGCGGATGCCGGCAGGCGTGCCGGAATCGGCGGGGTCGGGCCAGCGCTCGCCGGATGCGCGCCGCAGCACCGCGTTGACCAGGCCCGCCGCCCGCGGCGCCAACCGCTTCGCGACGCGCACCGCCTCCGCGACGGCCACCGGCACCGGCGTGCGCATGCGCAGGGCCTCGTATAGGCCGACGCGCAACACGGCCCTGACGGCGGGGTCGTGGTCGCCGAGCGGCCGCCTCAGGTGGCGGGCGAGGAGGTGGTCGAGGGTGAGCTGCCAGCGCAGCACGCCGAGCACCAGCTCGCGCTCGGCGGGAACGGCGCCGCCGAGCAGGCGGGCAGCGTGCGCACCGTGCGCCTCGACGCGCGCCAGTGCGGTCGCCGCCTGCAGACGGGGGTCAGCGGAAACGCTCTCCGGGCGCAACCCGCTCTCCGATGATGAAGGCGTCGGCCGGGATGCGCCTCTTGCCCTCGCGCTGCACCTCGGTCAGAAGCGCGACCGTCCCCCCGCCGCAGCGAACGGCGATCCCGGCGACCGAGGCCGCCAGCACCGTGCCCGGCGCCTCGTCCCCCGCCGCCGGCCCGCCGGCCTCGAGACCGTGCACCTTCAAGCGGGCGCCGCGGAAGTTCGTGAACAGGCCGGGCCAGGGGTCAAAGGCCCGGCACCGGCACGCCAGCTCCCGGGCGTTCATCTCCCAGTCGATGCGCCCCAGTTTCCGGTCGAGCTTGCCCGAGACGGTTGCGAGGCTCGGGTCCTGCAGCGTCGGGGTCAGGGTCCCGTCCGCGAGCTTTGCGAGGGTTTCCACGACCAGCTCCGCGCCCAGCGCCGCCAGGCGGGCCTCGAGCTCCGGCGTGCGTTCCCGCGGCTCGATCGCGACCTCGCGCTGCAGCAGGATCGGCCCCGTGTCCATCCCCTCGTCGAGGAGCATGGTCGTGACGCCCGTCGTCTCGTCGCCGGCGGCGATCGCCGACTCGATCGGCGACGGCCCGCGGTAGCGCGGCAGCAGCGAAGGGTGGAGGTTGATGAAGCCGTGCCTGGGGACGCGCAGCACCCGCGGCGAGATCAGCCGGCCGAACGCGACGACCACCGCGACCTCGGGCGAGAGCGCGCGCAGTCGGGCGAGGAAGTCGTCCACGCCCAGCTTTTCCGGCTGCGCGAGCGGGAGGCCGAGCCGGCGCGCGGCGGCCACGACCGCAGGGGAGGCCATGCGCAGGTGGCGGCCGGCGGGCTGGTCGGGGCGTGTGACCACGAGCAGCACCTCGTGACCCGCCGCGACGACCGCGTCGAGCGAAGGGACCGCGAACTCCGGCGTGCCGAAGAAAACGAGTCGCACGCCCAGAGTGTACACGGTCGCCCAGACCCCCGCCCGGACATGCGGCGTGAAGCGTTTCCTGTACGCTGCCCACCGCAACCGGACGGCCGCGCGGAATGCATGCGGCAACCCGGCCGGTTGCCTCGCGAGGAGGTGCCATGCCGTCCCCCCGCCGCACGTTGACCACTCTGTTCCTGATCGTGTTCACCGACCTCGTCGGCTTTGGGATCGTGATTCCGCTGCTGCCGCTGTACGCGGAGCACTTCCACCCGGCGCCCTGGGTGTTCGGCCTCCTCATGGCCTCGTACTCGGCGATGCAGTTCGTCTTCTCGCCGATCCTCGGGCGTCTCTCCGACCGCGTCGGCCGCCGGCCGGTGCTGCTGATCTCGTTGCTCGGCTCGGTGGGCGGGTCCGTGCTGTTCGCGTTGGCGCACTCGATCGCGTGGCTGTTCGCCGCACGCCTCGTCGCCGGCATCTGCGGCGGCAACATCGCGACGGCCCAGGCGGTGATCGCCGACACCACGCCGCCGGAGAAGCGGGCTCGCGGCATGGGCATGATCGGTGCGGCGTTCGGCCTCGGCTTCATCGCCGGCCCCGCGATCGCGGGCGTCCTCGCGCCGGTCGGCATGGGTGCGCCCGGGTGGGGCGCCGCCGCCTGCTCGTCCGTCGCCTGGGTCATGGTGTTGGCCTTCCTGCCGGAAACCCACCCGCGGACCGCCGCCCGCGCGAGCGTCGTCCCCCCTCCGCGGCGCTCGCGCCTGGCGTTCGCGCTCGACCACCGCGAGCTCGTCCCGCTGCTGGCGATCGGCTTCGTCGTCGTCACCGGCTTCGCCGCGTTCGAGGTCACGTTCGCCCAGTTCCTCCATGACCGTCTCGCCCTCTCCCACTCGGGGGTGAGCTTCCTCTTCGTGTACGTCGGGGTGCTGGCGGCCGCCGTGCAGGGCGGCCTGGTGGGGCGAGCGTCGCGATGGTTCGGGGAGCACACTCTGCTGCTCGCGGGCCTGGCGGCCACTGCCGCGGGCCTCGCGCTGCTCGCGACCACCCACCGGCTCGGCGCCGTCCTCGCCGTCCTGCCGGTCGTGGCGCTCGGCATGGGGTTCGTGATGCCGTCGCTGTCGTCGCTGGTGTCCAAGAGCGCCGGCGCCGACGAGCAGGGTGCGGCGCTCGGGGTGTTTCAGGGACTCGGGTCGCTCGCCCGGGTCGTCGGACCGTTCAGCGCCGAGCTCGCGCTCGGGGCATGGGGGGTGGCGGCGCCTCAACTGGGCGCGGCGGTTTTGGCCATGACGGCGGCGGTGGGAGGCGCGCTGCTGCTCCGGCGCCGCCTCGGCCCGGCCTCCACAAATCCGGGGTGACTCGATTAGAATTCATTCGGAGGACACCATGAAGCGAGCGAGGTGCGCAGCCGGGGCGGCGTTGCTCGTGGCCGGGCTCGCCGCGGCCCAGGACGTCTCCAACTTTGCGACGAGCCCGGCCGTCGGCCTCGGGCCGCTCGAGCTGCGCTCACAGTCGCCGCTCTCCATCCTGCGGTTGACACCCACCCCGAAGACACCCAGGACGCTGGCCAAGGGCCAGTGGCAGCTCGATCTGCTGACCAGCTGGAACAACTATTTCGACTACGAGCCCGGGCGCTACACGATCGACGCCGAGACGCTGCGGTTCACGATGAGTGCGGCGTACGGGGTGACCCCCCGCCTCGAGGTCGCCATCGGCATGCCGCTGTCGTACCGCGGCGGCGGGATCATGGACCGCTTCATCGAAAACTTCGAGGGGCTGCTCCACGTCGCCAACAAGGACCGCAAGCTGGCGCCGCGCAACCGCTACCTGGTGCTGATCCACGGCACCAACGGCCGCACCTTCGAGCTCAGCGGGGAGGACGCCGGCTGGGGGATCGAGGACGCGACCGTCGGCGTCCGCTACCAGCTCGCCCCTGGCACTGCGACCACGCCGGCGCTGATGGCCTTGTTCACGGTCAAGATCCCCACCGGCCGCCCGTCCTCGCTGTCCTCCAGCGGCGGCACCGACGTCGCCGCCGGGCTCTCGGCCGGGCAGCGCCTCGGCCGTTTCAACGTGTACGGGTCGGTGGTGGCGATGCACTACGCCACGACCGACATGGTCGGGGTCAAGCTCAAGCCCAACCAGCTCTCCGTGTTCACCGGCCTCGAGTACCGCCACTCGCCGCGCATGTCGTGGCTGCTGCAGGCGCTCGTCACCTCCCCGGGGGCGGAGAACTTCGGCGGCTTCTCCAAGAACACGTACGAGATCACGTTGGGGTTGAAGCGCGTCCTCAACCCGCACCTGCTCCTCGAGGCCTCGCTGCTCGAGAACCTCTTCATCTTCGACAACAGCCCGGACGTGGGTTTCCACGTCGGCCTGGTGTGGCGCTCGGCCCGGCCGCGGGGCAAGGCGTAGTCG